>JADLFD010000116.1 GCA_020845805.1 Verrucomicrobiales bacterium
ACGATCGCGGAGGCGGGGGCGAATATAGAACTTTTCTAGCCGAGTCGGCTAAAAACAGGGGGTTGTCCCTCAAGGGAATGAACCGACCTGTCGATTTGCACCCAGTGAAGTGTGTTAATACCTGCCTCCTGAGGCGGGTCCCAGTTGGGTTTGTTCAGGTTCGCGTATGAGCAAGACGATCATGACCGTGGACGATGCGACCACCATGCGGAAGATGGTCGCGTTCGCGCTGAAAACGACCGGCCACAACGTCGTCGAGGCCGCGGATGGAAAGGCCGCGTTGGATCTGGCCAAGAGCCGCCAGGTCGACTTGGTCATCACCGATGTCAACATGCCCAACATGGGCGGGCTTGAACTCACGCAACAGTTGCGTGCTCTTCCGGCCTATGCCCGGGTTCCCATCATTCTTCTGACTACCGAGTCGGACCCGGAAATGAAGAACAAGGGCCGCGCTGCCGGAGCCACCGGCTGGATCGTAAAGCCCTTCCAGCCCGATCAACTGGTCGCCGTCGTTTCCAAGGTCCTGCCGTCCTAATCGATCCGCCGTCCGTCGCCCGCAACGCCGCTTTCGCCCCGCTCCCCATGCCCATCAACGACGAGCTTCAGGCCCAGCTGATCAAGGATCTCCTCATCGAGAGCACTGACGGACTGGATCGTTTCGACCGAGAACTGCTCGCGATCGAGCAGGGGGAGGGTACCTCGGACACACCGAACATCATCTTCCGCGTCATCCATACCATCAAGGGTACCGCCGGTTGCCTTGGTCTGACCAAGATCGAGTCGGTGGCTCACGTGGGGGAGAACCTGCTCAGCGCCTTGCGGGAGGGCAAAGTCTCCGTCTCACAGCCCCTGATCAGCACTCTGCTGGCCTATGCCGACGCCTTGCGCCAGATGTTGCGCTGCCTGGAGCAGGAGGGGAACGAGGGCGACGCGGATTTCTCCGAGTTGCTCCAAAGTCTTCAAGCCCTCCTGGTGAGCAACGAGGTGCCCACGCCGGCTGCCACCGTCCCAGCATGCGCTCCTCGGGCGACACCCGCGGTGGAAGCGACTCCCGAACCAGCGGAAGCACCCGCCGCGCCCGTGCGTCAGGTTTGGGGACTGTTCGACGACGACGCAGTGACGGCCCCTGCACCCGCTTCTTCTCCCGAGGTGACGGCGACGGCCTCGGTCGCCCCTGCGGCACCCGCTTCCGTCGCGGTACCCGCGCCGGCCGCCGCGGCTCGCAAACCCGCCGCCTCCGCGAACCCTGAGCCGTCCGCCGAGAAGGAAGGTGGCGCGAAGGGTCCGTCCGCCGCCGAAAGCGCCATCCGGGTCAACGTCGAGCAGCTCGACCGACTCATGAATCTGGTCGGGGAACTGGTGCTGGCTCGCAACCAGATCATCCAGCATTGCGCGAGCCAGTCCGAGAGCGCGCTCAATGCCGCGGCCCAACGGCTGAACATCATCACGACCGAGTTGCAGGAAGGCGTCATGAAGACGCGCATGCAACCCATCGGCAACGTCTGGTCCAAGTTCCCGCGCATCGTCCGCGACGTCGCGCATGAGCTGGGCAAGAAGGTGCAGCTGGTGATGGAGGGCAAGTCCACCGAGCTGGACCGCACCATCATCGAGGCCATCAAGGACCCGCTCACCCATATCGTTCGCAACGCCATCGACCACGGCATCGAGAAGCCCGAAGTGCGGCTCGCCTCGAACAAAGCGGAGGAGGGGACCCTCCTGATGCGCGCGTATCACGAGGGCGGGCAGGTCAACATCGAGATCACGGACGACGGCCGAGGCATCAACGTGGCGCGGGTGAAGCAGAAGGCTCTGGAGAAGGGTCTGCTCACCGCGGAACAGGCGGCGCGCATGACCGACCGCGACGCGGCCAACATCGTTTTTTTACCGGGATTCAGCACGGCGGAGAAGGTCACCAACGTCTCCGGACGGGGCGTGGGGATGGACGTGGTGAAGACCAACATCGAGAAGATCGGCGGCTCGGTGGACATCCAGAGCGAGGAAGGCCTGGGCACGACCATCAAGATCAAGATTCCGCTCACCCTCGCCATCATCCCTGCGCTGGTGGTCAGTTCGGGCGGCGAACGATTCGCGATTCCCCAGGTGAACCTGCTCGAACTCGTGCGCCTCGACGGCGGCGTGGGAGCCTCCGGCATCGAGACCGTGTTCGACGCGCCGGTGTACCGTCTGCGCGGACGCCTCCTGCCGCTGGTGTTCCTGAACCGCGTCCTGAACCTCGACGAGTCAGGTCGGCCGGCGCAGTCCGCACTCAACCTGGTAGTGCTGCGAGCCGACGGGCGTGAGTTCGGCCTGGTGGTGGACACCATCAACGACACCGAGGAGATCGTGGTGAAGCCCCTCGGAAAACAGCTCAAATCCCTCTCCTGCTTCGCCGGCGCCACCATCATGGGTGACGGCCGGGTGGCGTTGATCCTCGATGTCATGGGGCTCGCCCAGCATGCCCAGGTCATTTCCGAGAACCGCGATACCCAGGTCGGCGCTGCCGCGCAGCGCAGTCAGGAAGCTCAAGGGGATCGCGCCTCGCTCCTGCTCTTCAGCCTCGGCGACCGCGGACGCATGGCCATCCCGCTCTCCATGGCGGCGCGCCTGGAGGAATTCCCGCGCTCGAAGATCGAACGCGCCGGGGCGCGCGAAGTCGTCCAGTATCGCGGTCAGATCATGCCACTCATCGAGGTCTCCAACCTCGTGCCCGGCGTGAGCGCCGCGCAGCCCGATGATCCCATGCACGTGGTGGTCTACTCCGAACAGGGCCGCAGCGTCGGTCTCGTGGTCGGCCGGATCGAAGACATCGTTGAGGATCACATCGCGGTCCAGGCCGGGGGTGGCCAGGGCGGCATCCTGGGCAGTGCCGTCGTGCAAGGCCAGGTGACCGATCTTCTCGACGTCAAAGGCGTCATCCAGGTGGCTGAACCCGGCTTCTTCGAGGTCGCTCCCTAACCCGGCTCACGCCCAGACCCCAACCTCATCGCGATCGCACCATGGCCGAGAACCGACAGTTCTG
>JADLFD010000117.1 GCA_020845805.1 Verrucomicrobiales bacterium
CCCCATCCCCACCAGCAATCCCGCCGCCAGCGCCACCTGGGTCACCACAAAGGCCTGGCGCAGCCGATGCCCGGATCCGGCGGTCGTGCCGCGCCCGCGCACCTTCAACGCCTCTTGAATCCGCTGGTTCAGCGCGTGCCGCACTGGCGCCAGCCCAAATAGCAGACTCACCCCCACCGTGACCCCCGCCAAAGCCAGCGCGACGCGGTAGTCCGCGGTCAGCCCCAGTTGCAGCGGGAGGTAGGACGGTGGCATCAGGGCCTTCAACAGACGCGCCCCGGGGGCGGACAACCCCAACCCTAACACGCCGCCCAACGCTCCCAACGCCAGGCTCTCCAGCAGCAACTGACGCACCAACCGCCACCGGCTCGCCCCCACCGCCAGACGCACGGCCATCTCCGACTCCCGCGCCATGGCGCGGACCAATTGCAGGTTCGCCAGATTGGCGGTCACCAGCATCAGCAGCAGCGCCCCCACCACGCTCAACGCCATCAGCGCCGGGCCAAAATACGATTGTCCTCCCCACGGCGAACGCCACAAAGGCAGCACCTCGAACGTCAGTCGCGCATGCGAGTTCGGGAACTCCGCCCGCAGGCGCCCCGCCACCGTCTCGCATCGCACCGCCGCCTCCCGCCGCCCCACCCCGGGTGAGAGCCGCGCAATCCCATGCATCGACCGCCACCCGTGCTCCACATCCCGCCGCCGAAGCTCGTCTTCGGAAACCACACTCGCCAACGGCACCCACAGGTCAAAGCCCAGCCCGGATATCGTCCCCTGGAACTCCGGCGGCGCCACGCCCACCACCGTCAACGCGCGCTCGTTGACATGGATCACCTGACCCAGCACATCCGTTCGCCCCTCCATCCGCGTCCGCCAGAACCGATGGCTGATCACCACCACCTGCGTGGGCGCACCCGGCCGGTCTTCGCCCGTCGCGAAACCACGCCCCAGCACTGGCACCACGCCCAGGACCTCAAAAAAATTCGCCAACGTGGGCTGCCCCCAAACCCACTCCGTCCGCCCCTCCATGCGAATCGCGAAAGGCTCCATGTCCGCGCCCGTGGCGCCAGCCAGCGCGCCGCTGTCACGCTCCAGCACGCGCAGGTCCGGGATCGACATGCTCTCCCCCAACCCCTGCTCCGGATGCCGCGGCGCCAATACCACCAGCTCCCCGGGATTCCGCGCCCCGGGAATGGTGTCCAACAGGATCGCGCGCACCCAGGTGAACACGATCCCGTTCGCCGCAATCCCCAGCCCCAGCGTCAGGGTGGCCACCACCGTCAGCGCCGGCCGTTTCCACAACTGCCGCAACGCCATTCGCAGATCTTGCATAGTCTCGGTTCCGTCGCCGTGGTCGTCGCCCAGGCACCCGCCCCCGTGCGTACTCCGCCCCCGCTGCCAAGCAGCATCCGGACCAACCTTCAACTCACCGTGCCACCCCACCCTCAGTGCCTTTTACTCGCCCGCCAGTCGAAGCTTCTTCCCGCCCGCGGGAACTCCGCGTCCCGCGAACGGGAACTCTGGCTCCGCGATCCTGCCCGGGACGACCCCTTCCTACTCCGCTCGCGCGCCCTGCAATCCGGGATCATCCAGGTCCAGGCGGTACAGGACCTGGTTGTACTCATGGCGCGCCGTCGGCACCGGCCGATCCGCAAACTGCAGGGTATAGGTCCCCTCGAACAGCAGCACCGGCGAGCCCGACGGCGTGAACTCCGCGTGCAGACGCGGGTTGTAGAAGGTGTAGTTCTCATGCGTCAGCACCTTCACCGCGCGACCCCAGGGCCCCAGTGGTTCCCGCGCCTCGGCGTACCAGAGCTCCCCGAACGCCGACGGCTTGCCCAAGGCCTGCAGGAACACCGTGACCCACCGCTGACGATAGGCGTTCCAGGCAATGGACCCGCTGTGCAGCGTCACGCGCTCAGCGCTGCCTGCCGCCGTCAGGCTCTCCGACGGACGCAGCACCTCCCAGGTCGATGGATCCTCCCACGCCTCCACCCGCGCCGGGCACCGCAAAGTCGGCAACGGATTTCCAAACAGCACCCACTCCTTCCCCGCCGCATCCGTCCAGAACGCGGGATGGCCGTCGGGAAACGGCGCCGGCTTCGGCGTGGTTTCCGATTTCGTCCACCACACTTTGTGTCGCTCGAACCGCGCCTCGGCCTCATCCCACACGCACAGCCCCACCTCGTAGGATTCCAGCGGCGGCTTGATCTTCTGATAGGTCGCCACCAGCCGCGCACGGCCCGTGCGATCCTTCAGACTCACATACCCGCTCAGCCAGGTCGGACCCTCCCCCGGCATGCGCGCGACCTCGCGCACCCGTCCCTGCCCATCGCGAAAGTGTTCGAAGACCAACCGCAGCGGCGGCTCGAACGACATCAACGGCGTCACGGAAGTGGTCGCACTCGAGGTGTGGAACAATCCGAGCGGATAGCCCGGCAGCGTGGTATCACCCCAGGCCCAAAACAGGCGCCCTTGATGCACTGCGTTCAGCACGCTGTCACACCCGAACACCCCGGTCTCCGCCATCCCCGCCGCCTCGCCCAGCTTCACGCTCTCCCCAAACAACCCCGCCCCCGTCAATCGCCCCAGCCGCCTCGCCAGGATCCGGCGCTCGACCCTCACCTTCGCCGCCCCGCCGGGCTCCGGACGCAGCCGCACGCCGCGATACCCGAAGCCGTCTCGCGGCACTTCGTAGCCATGACCCATCACCTCGAACCACACCTCGCGCCCCATCAACTCCGGCGCGTCGACCGCGATGCGCCCGGCGTTGTCCGAGACGAACCGCATCTGGTGCGTCGTGCGCAGCTCGACCAGCGGCACCGGCCACTCCGATCCCTGCTCCACCACCTCGATGCGGAACGGACGACGCCCCGTGTCATCCACCGTGGCCGCCTGTGCCCCTAACCCCGCCACCATCCCGCCCAACAGCGCGGCCAAACACAGCATGAGCCCGAGCCCCGCCCGCCCGACGACCCTTCGACCTGCGCCACACCGCCGGTGGGCGACCAAAGCGGACCCGCCGCCCGCCGCGTCTCCCGTCCCGACCTGCGTGGCGGAAGCGGTTGCATGCGCCTTCATGTCCTGAGGTCTAGCGGCTTCGCGTGGGCGAGTCGATTGGGTGCAGGACAATTTTGCAGCCGGAGACACGGGGTGGCTTGAAAACCAAACCGCAGCCTGGGAGTGCCCATCCCGTCCCGCCCAATCCTGAACCCTCCTTCCGTGGCGCCCGTCCGGGCATGTCATCCTGTGGATCCTGTTCATCCTGTCCCAACCCTTCCCGGCCATGACGGCAAAAGCCTGCTGATCCAGCTCGGGAGAGGACCTGAAGGACAGGATTCGCAGGACGGCTCGAAATCCAGACAGCAGCCTGAAGTCCCAATCCCATCCCGCCCAATCCTGAACCCTCCTTCCGTGGCGCCCGTCTGGGCCAGTCATCCTGTGGATCCTGTTCATCCTGTCCCAACCCTTCCCTGCGACCATCCCGTCCTCCACCCGAGTCGATCTCCTGTCCTGCACCCGAGTCGATCCCCCGACAATCCTGTGGCTTGACCCCGTTCGCGCGTGCGGGTTTTACTGTGCGCCGCGCGTCGCTTGGCGTGCCGACTTCGGGCCAGTGTAGCTCAGTGGCAGAGCAACGGTTTCGTAAACCGTAGGTCGTCGGTTCAATCCCGACCACTGGCTCCATCTCTTAACTCCTTGAGCTAAGGGACTTCAGCCCGACAGCGGGTAGCAGGTGTGCTCGAAACTGTGCATGGAATGTGCCGCTCTGGCACATTTTGGCACTCCTCCAGCACCCCCGCCCCACCCTTCCGTCACGCAGGAACCTGGTCGTGGGTAGCCTTAGGACTCGTTGCCTCAAAGCCAATGAAGTCCCGTTACCGCACCTATCGCCGGGCCAGCAGCCAGTTCTACCTCCTCGATTCCGTCACCGGGAAACGCGAGAGCCTCCGCACGTCCAACCCCCGGGAAGCCGCTCGCCTCGTGCAGGCCCGAAACGACGCCCACGACCAGCCCGCCTTCAACCTGCAACTCGCCCGGATGTACCTCACCGGCGCCGACCCCGATGGCGCCAAACGCACCTGGCAAGACGTGCTCACCGCCGTCATCGAACTCAAGCACGGCCCGACCCGCGACCGTTGGAGCGTCGCCGGCCGCCAAAAGGCCCTGGCAGCCCTGCTCCACCGCCCCCTGGTGGACACCCGCCCCGAACATTTCCTCACCGCCATCAAGGCCGGAACCGTCTCGACCAACATCTACCTGCGACGCCTGCAAAACTTCGCCGTCGACATGGGCTGGCTCCCGACACCCCTGCTCCACAAACGGCAATGGCCCCAACCGCGCTTCCAACCGAAACGGTCCATCACCGCCGCTGAACACGAACGCATCCTGGACGCGGAGAAGAACCCCGAATGGAACGGATTCTATCGGTTCTGCTGGCACCTCGGTGGATCGCAAACCGACGTCGCCAGCCTGCTCGCCGAGGATGTCGACTGGAACACCCAGACCATCGCCTATCGCCGACGGAAAACCGGAACCCCGGTGGTGCTGCGGTTCGGCGACGAAATCGCCGACCTCCTCCGAAACCACCTGCCCGTGCAAGGTCCCCTGTTCCCTCGGTTGGCGGAACTGCACGAAAAGCACCGGGCCAAACTCTTCAACCGCCGGTGTCGCCTCTTGGGAATCAAGGGCGTCAGCCTACATTCGTACCGCTACGCCTGGGCGGAAAGGGCGATGAGCTGCGGGTACCCGGAGCGCTTCGCCCAAGCCGCCCTGGGCCACAACAGCAAGGCCGTCCACCGCGCCTACGCCCGCCACGCCGAGTTCACCCTCCCACCCCTCGACGAATACGAACGCCTCGCCAACGAACGCAAAATCCTGCCCGCAGGATCTCGCGGGGCCGCGCCGATCCAAGTCCCCGCTTCGGCCCCCTTCGATCCTGGGGTGGCGAAATGATCGTTGGCCAGCTGCCTCGCGTTCTGAAGACGGAAATGATGGATGGGCGTCGGGAAAACGGGGCCAACCATCGCGAATACCCCGCAAATACAAGGCGATCTGCAGGTCGATCCAATCGCGAATGATCGGGCAGGTTTCCGAAGGCTGAGTGTCTGCCAGAGTCAGACAGAATCGCGCATGGTGGCATCCGGCGGACGCGGCCTCCGGTGGCCCAATGCGGCTGTTGAACTCCTCAAGGTTTTTCAGTCTTGAAGACTCAGACAAATAGATACAGTGTGTAGCTATGGTTACGGCGAAGATCTTCCAGCACGGAGGGAGTCAAGCTGTGCGCCTGCCGAAGGCCTTCCGCTTTGAAGGGACGGAAGTTCTGATCGAGAAGCACGGCGAGGAAGTCATTCTCAAGCCCCTGACAGCGACGAAGTTCAGGTCGTTCGCCGAGATCGCGCGCCACCTCGCTGAAAGGTTTCCGGATGGCGGTGACTTCCCCGAACCACCGCCTCGCCCCGGCCATCACGACCGTCCAATCCTCGAGTTTTGACTCTGCTCCGGGTGAGACCGTCCTTCCTTCTCGACTCGAGCGCCTGCATCCCGGTGCTCCGCAACAGTGCCGGCCTCGAGCAACTTCCCGATCCGGACCTCACCGGCATTCCCGTCATCGTCGCCGCGGAGCTTTGGACGGGAGTGAAGAAGAACCTCCGAACCCATCCCCACCAAGCTGAGCGGCTGGAGGCATTTCTCGCCCTCTTCCCAGTCCCCGATTTCACGCTCGATGCCGCACTGCACTACGCCGAGATCCGCGCAGCGCTGGAAGCCGCTGGCAAGACTATTGGCCCTCTCGATCTCCTCATTGCAGCACAAGCCCGGAGCCTTGGAGCGGTCCTCGTGACCGCCAATTCCGGCGAGTTCAAACGCGTCAAAGGCCTGAAGATCCAAGCGTGGCGCTGATTACCCGGGCGGGGCCGGCGTCCGGTTCAGACTTGGGCGGTTGCCACGCCCATCTGTCACTCCACGCGTCGCTCTCGATCGGCGAGGAACTCGCTGACCTCCTCCGCAACCACCTTCCCGTGCTAGGTCCACTCTTCCATCGATTGCCGGAGCTTCACGAAAAACACCGGGCCAAGCTCTTCAACCGCCGGTGTCGCCTCTTGGGAATCAAAGGCGTCAGCCTGCATTCGTACCGTGACGCCTGGGCGGAACGGGCGATGAGCTGCGGCTACCCGGAGCGCTTCGCACAAGCCGACCTGAGCCACTTCCAGTGTAACGTCAGCGTCAGCGGCGACTCTGCGACCGGGACCTTGCCAAAATAGTGTGCGGAATGTTCCTCGCGTCCGGTCCAATTGCGGTTGGTCGAAAACTCCTGGCCGAAGGACGGTCACCATGTGGAGAAGTTCGAGACTGGGTCGCTGCTGCGATCACGCTCTTGGGCATGACACTGTTCATCCGACACTGGGGACAGTCTGAGCGTCGTCTGTTTGTCGTCTTCGAAGGAAACGCTCGTAGGCGGCATCGGTTGCGCGCGAAAGCCATTTGGGGTCGGAGCGCCGTTCCAAAACCTCGACCATGGAGAAGTACTTGATTGTATTTTTTCCCTTCTTGGTCCGTCCGAGAGGCGTCAGCAGCCCTGCCGACATCAAGCTGGGAATGTCATGAGATTGGAAGCCCAACAAGGCGGCGGTCTGCTCCACATTCAAGCGAGCGGGCAGAATCATCGAACGAAGCTCCTTGCACGAGAATGGGCTAATCAAGGTGGCGTTCCCGGGGTGCATGGTAATGAAAAGACTGGTGCTTGGGGCGTCACAAGCTGGGATTCAACCAGACGCCAACTGTGATGGGAGCATGGCACCTCCAAGGGCTTCGGTGGTGTACTCGCCACACAATCGAACAGAAGAAGGGTCCGTTCACCCAGTCGCTTTCGGCATGGTTCCCGACCTGTTGAAGGCCAGGAGTGACGGGTGTCGAAGGACGCCGAGGACCCGCATTTCAGATACCTTTGTCCCAGACTTTCAAGGCGATGAAGGACCTCTGGGCCATGCTGAATCGCCATGAAGGCCCTCAGAGCGACTGGTGGATCACCGGGGCATCCTGGGGTGAGAACCGTTACTCCCGGTTCTACTCCAAGGTGCGTTCCAGTCGATCGAGAGCCATCAAGCAGGTCTCGCAGCGCAGCTCATCATGGAGGGTGGTCTTGAACTCCACGGGGTCGGAGCCCGGAGAGGCGTTCGATGGCAACCAAGGAGTCGGAGGATTCCGCCGGGCAATGTACGAGGGCGTTCGCAGAGAAAATGACCCTGGCTCTGGCGGCGTGGGCGGTGTTCAGCTGATCCGGCCTCTGGCTGCCGCTGATCTGGCCGGCTCTATCCGCCACCACGAGACCACCCGACGGGATGTCCGGCTCCATGAGGAACTGCGCAACCGTGGTAGGCGTGGAGAGCCCGCCCTGTTCCCTCTCCACCACCTGCTGCCATTGGGTGCACGAGACACGACTAATTTGGAGGAAGACCTGTGATCGAGTCCCGGCATGGAAGATCATTCCAGGCATCACTCGGGTCATCGGAGTCCGCTCAACCATGACCGGAGCCGACCGGAGGCTCATCCGAGGAGGGATTCATCGTTTCACAGGCAAGCTGGACTCCTTCCCCACGGGAAGGGCACTGCGCACAGCGTATCCACGGCAATCGTTCACCATCGGAGTAACACGCCCGTGACGACATCCGCGAGTCGGACCGCGACGCGCGGTAAATGGCGAACGGCAGCGGAAGCGATGGCAGCTGGATATCCTGTCCAACAACTCCATAGGGAAACGAGCCGCAGCAGGGTGGGCATCAGCAGCCGCAGCCAGAGCGTCGTGGTATCCCTGAGAATGGAGGTGCTCCTGTGAGTGCCCTGCCCGACGAAGAAATCGACCGCCCGAGAGCGCAGCATGGACCCAAACATTCCCCGGCGTACCCCATGCTGGCGGGCAGCAAAATGCTCGTCCGACGCTTGCAGGAAAAGGGGGCCTCGTTCGAGACCCTCCGGCAACTCCTCCTCACGCAGGAGGTGACCGTTACGGAGAGTACCCTCCGCAAATACTGCCACGGGGTGCTGGGCAAACGCCCCGCGGCGGAGGTCATGCCTTCGCGGATCGGGGGTCGGTCAGGCTGTGCAAGGTGATGCGGCCCCACGTGAGCACCACGCCCACCGCCGCGGAACCCGTCACACCAACCAAGCCTGAGTCCCAGGTGCCGCCCGCCGGCATGGGAAACACCACGCCCGTGGCGTCTGGAGGAGACCATGCAGCGAGCGGGGAGAGAATGCGCGGACGACCCATTGCTCAACTCAGGCGCAACCCCACGCCATGAAACGCATCATTCCTGTGCTGAGAGATTCAATAACGGTGGCTAGAATCAGAAAGCTCGTATCGAAATAGTTCAGACGCGACCGTATTGCCGTGTCCCTTCGCCTGCCGGTCCGCCAGCCAGTATCGTCCGCGCAGCGCGGAGATGGCTTCGCGCTGGGTTTCCTAGCTGATGATGTTTCTGCGTTGGCTCCGGATCTTGGTAAAATCTTGATTAGGCAATGGTGAGCCTTCGGGAACAGAAATCGTGAGGCAAGGCGAGGTGAAG
>JADLFD010000118.1 GCA_020845805.1 Verrucomicrobiales bacterium
CGGAGGGCAGCACTCCCGTGACGTGTCCGCCGGCCTCGAGCACGGCATCGGCCAGCACCCCCATGAGGCCGACGCGGCCGCCCCCGTAGACGAGTCCAAGCCTGCGCTGGGCCAGAGTGCGGCCGAGGTCCCGGGCGGCTTCGGCATACCCGGCAGGGTGCCCGCGATTGGCACCGCAGAAGACGGCGATCCGTTTCATGAGGGAGCGGTCTCGGGATTCCACGCGGTGTCTCTGGGCCCGGGGGGCGGGCTACCGCCCGGGCGAGCGGCAACCGGGTTGGAACTTGTGAGAGCGGTGTTCAGAGTAGTCCCGAGGTTTCCGGGAAACCGCAGAGGACGTTCATGCTTTGCACCGCCTGGCCTGAGGCGCCCTTGAGGAGATTGTCCTGAGCGGAGAGCACGAGAAGGCGTCCCGTGCGCGGGTCGAGGCGCCAGGCGATCTCGAGGGTGTTGGTGCCCACGACGTTCTTGGTATCGGGCAGCGCCTTGCCTTCGAGGAGGCGGACGAACGGCTCGCTGGCATAGGCGTCGCGGTAACAGGCCGTGATCTCCTGGCCCAGGGCGGCCTGTTCCTCGGGGGTGCGAAAGCGTCGCGTCGGGGCGAGATACAGGGTGGTGTGGATGCCACGATTCACGGGGATGAGATGCGGCGTGAACTGGATCACCACCGGCTGGCCCGCCGCGAGGGAGAGTTGCTCCTCGATCTCGGAGAGATGTCGGTGTTTGGGGAGGCCGTAGCCGCGCATGCTCTCGTTGCACTCGCAGAACAGATAATCGATCTCCGCCTTGCGCCCGGCGCCGGTCACGCCGCTGAGGGAGTCCGCGATGATGCCGGAGCTCTCGATCAGGCCGGCCTTCAGGAGGGGCAGGGTGGGGATCAGGATGCTGGTGGGGTAGCAACCGGGGGAGGCGATGAGCGTGGCCTGGCGGATGGCGGCGCGGTGGAACTCGGGCAGGCCATAGACCGCGGTGGCGAGCAGGTGGGGGGCGGGATGTTCGTGCCCGTAGAATTCCTGGTAGACGGCGGCGCTACGCAGGCGGAAATCGGCGCTCAAGTCGATCACGCGGCGACCGGCCTTCTGGAGCGGGATGGCGAACTCGGCGGCCACCCCGTGGGGAAGCGCCAGGAAGATGATCTCGGCCTCCGCGGCAAGTCGTGCGGCGTCCGGTTCGGAGAATTTCAGCGTGCGCGAAAGCGGGTGGCTGGCGAAGCGCGGGAAAACCTGCGCGATGGGCTGGCCGGCGTTCTGTCGCGACGTGACGGCGACGAGGTCGGCGAACGGATGGGTGAGGAGGAGTCGGACCAGTTCCTCGCCGGAGTAACCGGAGGCACCGACGATGGCGACTTTGACGCGGGCGTGGGTCATGGCGATCGGGAGGGAATGGGTCAGGGGAGCGGCGGGGAGGCCGTCTCCGGGGTTTTAGGGCAAAGGAGCGGGGGAGGAAAGGGCGGTGAACCAAACAAAACGCCCCGCGGGCGGTGGCCAGCGGGGCGTCGGAAAGCGGAGGAAGGATTAGCGCTTCGAGAACTGGAACCGCTTGCGCGCACCGGGCTGGCCGTACTTCTTGCGCTCGCGCATGCGCGGGTCGCGGGTCAGCAGGCCTGCGCCACGGAGGCTGGCCTTCGCATTGACGTCCTGCTCCAGCAGCGCGCGGGCGATGCCGAGGCTGACCGCGCCGGCCTGGCCGACGGGGCCGCCGCCGCTGACGTTGACGCGGACATCGAACTTCGCGAGCGACTCGGTCGCGGCCAGAGGGCGCAAGGCGAGCGTGCGGAGGTTGTCGGTCGGGAAGTAATTATCGAAGGCACGGCCGTTCACGGAGAACTTGCCGGAGCCGGAAACGAGGCGGACCCGGGCGGTCGAGGTCTTGCGACGGCCCGTGGCGACGTACTCTTGGGTCTTCGGATCGATCATGGCGGCGAGGTCAGTTGAAAATCGTCAGCACTGTCTACTCTATCAGTTCGCCGGCGCAAGCGTGGCGGGCTTTTGGGCCGAATGCGGGTGCTTCGGGCCACGGTAGACCTTGAGCTTGGTGAGCAGCTGGCGGCCGAGGCGGTTCTTCGGGACCATGCCCTTGACGGCGTGGTGGATGAGCTTCTCGGGGGCTGCCGCACGCACCTGGGCGACGGTGCGGTACTTCTCGCCGCCCTTCCAACCCGAGTACGTCATGTACAGCTTGTCGTTCTCCTTGGTGCCCGTGACGCGGATCTTATCCGCATTGATCACGACCACAAAGTCGCCCGCATCCAGATGGGGCGTGTAAATGGGTTTGTTCTTGCCGCGTAGAATGTCGGCGACCTGGACGGCGAGCCGTCCGAGGACCGCGCCATCGGCGTCAATCACGTGCCAGCGACGCAGGTCCGCTACCGGCTTGGGCAGAAATGTCTTCATGTCACTTCCCAGCGAAAAGGGACGGGGACCCTAACAGCGGCGGAGTGAGCGTCAACAGGCATTTCATGGTCGGAGGACGATCTTCCCGGCGATGGAGCCCGATTTCAGGATGGTATTCTCCTCCTGCAGCCGGTGTGCGGCGGCCGTTTCCGACAACGGAAGCACGCGATCAATGCGGGGCCGGAATTGGCCGGTGGTGAGCCAGCGGTTCAGATCCTGGGCCGCGGCGCGCTGCTCTTCGGGCGGGGCGGCGAACATCACGAAACCCTTGAGCGAACAGCCTTTGACATAAAAGGGACCCACCGGGAAGGCCGGGCGCGCCTCCCGGCCCGCCATGAGAATCATGCGGCCGCGCGCGGCGAGGGAGCTCACCGCGAGGTCGAAATCGGGCTCCCGGGTGGTTTCCCACCAGACATTCACGCCGGCCGGGGCAAGCCGCTTGAGTTCGGCCTGCACGTTCTGGGTCCGGTAGAGGATCACCGCCTCAGCCCCCAACTCCTGGCAGGCCGCGGCCTTGGCCTCCGGTCCGGCACTGCACAGGACCCGTGCCCCGAGCGCGCGCGCGATCTGGATCACGGTGGATCCCACGCCACCACTGCCCCCCTGGATGAAAATCGTCTCGCCGGCGCGAAGCCCGGCTTCGCGTACCAATCCCAAGTGCGCCGTGATGCCCACGAGCGCACCCGCGGCCGCCTGGTCGTCGGTGACCCGGTCCGGCGTGGGGTAAGCCCAGGCTTCGTCGACGTTGATCACCTCGGCAAAGGTACCCTGACGCCCCAGCAGGCCTTGATTACTGCCCCACACGCGGTCGCCAGACTTGAACTGCGTGACCGCCGGACCCGTGGCCTCCACCACGCCCGCAAAGTCGCATCCGACCACGAACGGTTGGGGCAGGTCCATGGGGACGAGGCCGGACCGGACATAGGTATCGATCGGGTTGACTGCCACGGCGCGCACCCGAATCCGCAACTGGGGACCGACGGGGGTGCTCGGATCCGGCAGGTCGCCGTATTGGATCACCTCGGCCAGGCCGGTGCGGTCGATGAAGGCAGCGCGCATGCGCAGCAGATTAAACGCGTCCACACCGCCGCAGCAACGCGGGAGGCATCGCCCCGGCGGGCTGCCTGGGAGAGACCGGACTTGCTCACCCCGCCCTGCCACTCCCGTTCCCGACGCGGCCCCGGGGTTTTGGACGGGGCGGCCTCCTTTCGCTAGGCTGTTCGCATGAACCGGGATGCATGGCTGATCTTCGTGGGCCTCGTGGTGGCCGGTGCCGCCGGCTGGCTGGGCTACGAAGGATGGCAGAGACGGCTGGAGCTGGTCGCCGCGCGCTCGGCGTTGGAGGACACCCGCAACGCGTCGACGGCCCAGGTCGCGCGCCTGGCCGAAGCCTGGGCGGAAGTGAAATCGGCGCGCGAACGCGCCGACGAGCTGGCGACCGCGATGGTGGAAGCCTCCGCGGCCGGCAAGAGACTGGAGTCCGAAATGCGCGCGGCCGTGCAATCGCGCGACGTGGTGATCTCGGAACTTCAGGGGAAACTCACCCTCAGCATCCTGGATCGCATCCTGTTCGATTCCGGGGAGGCGACGCTCAAGGCGGAGGGGACCCAGGTGCTGGATCAGATCGCCGCGGTGCTGACGAACTACACCAACCGCCATGTGCAGGTCATCGGGCACACCGACAATCTTCCCATCCG
>JADLFD010000119.1 GCA_020845805.1 Verrucomicrobiales bacterium
CAGGCGACGCCCGTGTTTCACGAGGCACAACGCCGGCTCGCGGACACCACGATCGCCGCGCCCGAACGTTTGGTGGCCGCCGAACTCCTCCTGCGCCACCCGGATCTCAAAGGCGAGGCCATCCCTTTCCTCGCCGCCGGCATCGCGCCGCAGTCAGCACTCACCTTCCAGCAGGATTGCCTCCGCGCACTCCAGGGTTCCGAAGATCCACGCGCCGGCGCTGCGCTCCTGGAGCGCTGGAGCATGGCCGGTGCTTCGCTGCGCCCCGCACTACTCGATGCGATGCTCTCGCGAGCCGACTGGACCCGCCCTCTGGCCCAGGCTCTCGATGCCGGCGGCATCGCCCCCACCGCATTCGACGCGGCACGCCGCGGCCGGCTCCTGCGACATGCCGATCCCGCGGTGCGCGCGGTGGCCGAGAAAGCGTTCGGCGCCGGGCTTCGTTCCCCGCGTGCGGACGTGGTGACCAAGTATCGCGACGCCTTGCAGAAAACCGGCGAAGCCGGGCACGGCGCAGCGCACTACACGCGTCTCTGCGCCACCTGCCACCGACGCGGCGACGAGGGTCGCGATATCGGCCCCGACCTGAAGTCGGTGATCCAGCACCCGCCGGAGAAGCTCCTGGTCAACATCCTCGATCCCAATGCGGACGTGCAACCGGGCTTCCACGCCTTCCAGGCGACGCTGACCGGCGGGGAGGAACTGTACGGCATCATCGCGGCCGAGACCGGCAACAGTGTGCTACTGAAGCTCGCTGACGGCAGCGTGCGCACGCTGCTCCGTTCGCAGATCGAAAGCCTGCGTGGTTCCGACCTCTCGCTCATGCCGGAGGGACTGGAGGCCGGGCTCACGTCCCAGGATCTCGCCGACCTGATTGCGTTCCTCAAAACCCCGTAGCCGCCGTCGTGAAGACGGCGCCCTTTCGTCCACCTCCGCTCACCCCCTTCGCCGCGCCATTCGGCGCGGACTTCACGTCCGCGGCTACTTCCTCGTTCCGTTCCGTAGCCGCCGTCGTGCAGACGGCGCCATCTCGTCCACCTCCGCTCACCCGCTTCGCCACGCCATCCAGCGCGGACTTCACGTCCGCGGCTACTTCCCCCTTCCGTAGCCGCCGTCGTGAAGACGGCGCCATCTCGTCCACCTCCGCTCACCCCCTTCGCCACGCCATTCGGCGCGGACTTCACGTCCGCGGCTACTTCCCCTTCCGTAGCCGCCGTCGTGCAGACGGCGCCATCTCGTCCACCTCCGCTCACGCCGTTCGCCACGCCATCCAGCGCGGACTTCACGTCCGCCATGGGCTACGACGCGCCGTCAAGACGCAGGTACGCGCCCTTCAAGTACCAGGCCTCGGCGAAGGTCGCGGGGTGATCCACCGGATGCCGCGTGGTTTGTTCCACGACCGCGCGGCGTCCGCTGCGCCGCACCCCTTCCTGCACCGCGGCAAAGAACTCATCCACGGTCACGTGCGCCGAACACGACGCCGCCAGCAGGCGGCCGCCGGGTCGAAGACGTTGCGCGCCGAGAAACGCCAATCGCTCATAGGCTGCCAAAGCGCCCTCGCGCTCCGTCTCGCGTTTGGCCAAGGAAGGAGGATCCAGCACGATCAGGTCGAAGGTGCGGCCGCCACGCTCGGCCAGCCACTCGAAGGTGTCCGCCTGCACCACTTCATGGCGCGCCGCCGCCACTGCGGCATCGTCCATGTTCAACGCAAAATTCCGCTTCGCACTCGCGAGGGCATGCGGACTGATGTCCAGATCGAGTACCGAGCGAGCCCCGCCCCGTGCCGCGTACAGCGAAAACCCACCCGAGAAACTGAAGGCGTTGAGCACCTCCGCCCCCGCCGCCAGAGCCCCGATGCGCGCACGGTTCTCGCGTTGGTCCAAAAAAAACCCGGTCTTCTGGCCACGCACCACATCCGCCTCAAACCGGATCCCGTTCTCGAGAAAAACCACCACCCCGTTGACCGGCTCGCCCGCGAGGAGTTGTCCGTCGCGCACCGAGGTGACCGCCGCGGCCACGTTGCGACTCAGGCGCAGCACGAGCGAACGCGGCTGCAGCAACTCGACCAGCAGGGGCACCAACTCCGGCAGTCGCGATACCCAAGCCACGCTATACAGCTTCAGCACGAGCACGTCGCCGTATCGATCCAGCACCAACCCCGGCCAGCCATCGCTCTCGCCGTGGATCCACCGATGGCCCGTGGTGCGATCATCGAACACCCCGGCCCCGCGCCGACGCTGCAGCGCCGCGTCCAACCGATCACGCCACCACGCGGCATCCACTTTCACCGGGGAACCGGCATGCAGCACGCGCACGCGGATGGGCGAAAACGGATCAAACAAACCCAGGGCCAGAAACCGGTCCTCACCGTCATAAAGAACCGCCAGATCCTCGACGGTGCCCGGACGGTTTTGGGACGCGATGCGGTCCGCGTAAACCCAGGGGTGCCCCCGTCGCACGGCGCGCTCGGCGGCCGGCGTGACGTGCAGCCTCAACCTGGATCCGGTGCTGCTGCTCATGTGGACTGGGAGGAGCCGCGTCCTCAGGGTCAGGGACGCGCGCGTCCGGCAGGGACCCCGGCCGGGGAAGGGAGCGGGGGAGGCGTGATCGCCAGCGCCTTGGCTGTCGGCATGGGCGCGTTCATCTCGCGTCGCCAGGCGTGAAGCTTCGCGCGGAGCTCGGCGGTCTTGTCCGGAAGACTGCGCATCAGGTTGTTCTTTTCTCCCAGATCCTCCGCCAGGTTGTAGAGCTCGAGGCGGTCGTCCTCAAAGAACTCGATCAGTTTGAAATTGCCCGCGCGGATCGCGCCTGCGGGCGTCGTGCGCCAACCCGGCTTGCCGTAGGCTTCGAGATACCCGGGGAAATGCCAGTAGATCGCATCCCGCCGCAGGTGCGCAGTCGGATCCTTGAACAACGGCACCAGACTCACGCCGTCCACCGCGTGCCCCTTCGGAAGGGCGGCGTGCGCCAGGTCACACCAGGTGGGGAACAGATCCACGTGCAATGCGGGCTGCGTGGACCTCGACCCCGCCTTCACCACCCCCGGCCAACTCACGACCGTGGGCACGCGAATGCCGCCCTCATAGAGCATCCCTTTGCCCCCGCGCAGCGGCGCGTTGTCCGTCACACCGGTGCGCCGCGTCCCCGCGTCATCATCCACGTACCCGCCCACACCCCCGTTGTCGGAGGTGAAGAACACCACCGTGTTGGTCGCGATCCCGAGCTTTTCCAAGTGTGCCACCACGCGCCCCACGCTGTCGTCGAGGCTGGCAATCATGCCCGCATAGACGGCGTCACGGTGATTGCCGGCGGGCGCCTTCTTCTCGAAGCGCGCCACCTGGGCGGGCTTGGCCTCCAGCGGGGAGTGCACCGCCAGATGCGACAGATGCAGGAAAAAGGGGCCGTCGCGATGGCGATCCAGGAAATCCAGCGCGCGATCGGTGAGGAAATCGGCGAGATACGTGCCGGCGGGCAGTTCGGTAGGGGGTTCGGTGACAAACCCAAGATGCTTCGCCGAGGTCACCAGCGCCTCGTCGAAGCCGAGTTGGGTGGGCTGTTCGAGGGCGTTGGTACCCAAGTGCCACTTTCCCAGGTACCCGGTCGCATATCCCGCGGTCTTCAGCACGGAAGCCACGGTCAGCGTGCCCGGCGGGAGCGCGGTGCGGTTCTCGGGAGGCACCATGCGCCGGGCCGACGCCTCGCCCCGTTCCAAGGATCCCACCGTGTAGACCCCCGTCCGGGGCGCATACTGCCCGGTCAACTGCGCCGCACGCGTGGGCGCGCAGTTGGGCGAAGCATAAAAACTCGTCAGCCGCAGGCCCCCCGCCGCCAGGGCATCCAGATGCGGCGTCTCGTAAAACCGCGACCCGGCAAAGGCCAGATCGGTCCAGCCGAGGTCATCGGCGAGGATCATCACGATGTTGGGACGTCCCTCCGCCGCGCGGACTCCCGGCGCGGGAAGCGAGACCAGGAGCAGGCAGAAAATCAGGTGCCGAAGACGCTGCACGACGCCGGACGTTGCCAAATCCCAGCCCCCGGGGAAGCGAATTCCCCGTCGCGCATGGCGCGGCGAT
Organism: Verrucomicrobiales bacterium; assembly: GCA_020845805.1. GTDB lineage: Bacteria > Verrucomicrobiota > Verrucomicrobiia > Limisphaerales > CAIMTB01 > CAIMTB01. The sequence continues at coordinate 4,074 of JADLFD010000119.1, forward strand.
TGCCTCCACCCCGGGGTTTCCGTTATCTCTTGCGCGATGTCCACGGTCGCCGAACAGCTCCGCCACGCGCGCGAAGCGCAGGGCCTGTCCCTTCGCGACCTCGCCGATCTCACCAAGATCCGCTCCGACCACCTCGAAGCTCTCGAGCAGGCCAATTACGCGCCCTTCCCCGCGCCCGTGTATATCCGCGGCTCAGTCCGCACCTGCGCCTCCTTCCTCAAACTCGACGTCCAGTCCGTCCTCGATGCCCTCGACGCCGAGCTCGCGAATTCCCCCGAGTTCCGCGAACCCCCCAGCCTCACCGGCGAACGACGCGGTCCGCTGGACTGGATCACCTACCAACTCTCGCGCATCAACTGGCGACTCACCCTCATCGTCGTCACCCTCCTCACCCTCCTCGCCGGCGGTTCTCTCGGCTGGAAAGCATGGTCCCAACGCAGTCAGGAAGATCCCTTGAGCCGGCTCGGACCCGGCCTCTACCGCGGCCCCGCACCCGCTGAAAGTGACGTGCTCGCCATTCCGACGCTGCCGCCGCCCGCCACCAACCCGCCCTCCCGGCGATGAGCCCTCCCACGGCGCTCGCTCTCCCCGCCCGCTCCGGCCGCCATGGGCCGCACCGGCGGTCCTGGGCGACCGTCGCCGGCCGCCTCGCCATGGCCTGGTGCGCATGTGCCCTCGCTGCCCTCGCGGCGGACGCCCCTGAACCCGCCCTGCCGCGCCCCACGGTCACCCTCGGCCTGCTGGCCCAGCGCCACCAGATCCAGTCCGCCAACCTCCGCGGCTTCACCCAATTCCAGCCCTTCGCCTTCTCCAACCGACTCGCAGCGTCCGGCATCACTTTCCAGCACCGCGCCGTCGACGACGCCGGCCGCAATTACAAGGCCGTCCAGTACGACCACGGCAACGCGGTGGCCGCCGCCGATGTCGACCGCGACGGGCTCCCGGACCTCTACTTCACCTCGCAACTCGGCCGCAATGAACTGTGGCGCAACCGCGGTGGCGGTCGCTTCGAGGACCTCACCGATCGCGCCGGAATCGCCCTCGCCGGACAGATCTCGGTCGCGGCCGCCTTTGCCGATCTCGACCATGACGGCGATCCGGATCTCGTGGTCACCACCGTGCGCCACGGCAATCACCTCTTCCGAAACCGTGGGGACGGCACCTTCGAAGACGTGACCGCGGGTTCCGGCTTCGAGTATTCGGGACATTCCTCCGGCATCGCCATCGCCGATCTGGACCTCGACGGGCGCCTCGACATCTTCGTGGCCAACGTGGGCACCTACACCACACCCACTCGCGGCTCCGATGGCGCCTTCGTCGGTCTGACCGACGCTTTCTCCGGGCATCTCTTTCCCGAACGGACGGAACGCAGCCGGCTCTATCGCAACCTCGGCGACGGGAAATTCGCCGAGGTCGGCCAGGAATACGGCGTGGTCGAACCCACCTGGTGCGGCGACGCCTCGTTCATGGACCTCGACGGCGACCGCTATCCAGAGCTCTACCTCGTCAACATGCAGGGCGATGACCGCTTCTATCGCAATCGCGGCGGGCGCAGCTTCGCCCTGGCGACGGACGCCACTTTCCCCAAGACCCCCTGGGGTGCCACCGGCATCAAATTCTTGGATGCCAACTCCGACGGCCGGATGGACCTCTTCGTCACCGACATGCACTCGGACATGACGCAACCGCAGACCGAGGCCGGCGCACGATTCCAGCTGCGCGTGGAAAAGGCGAAAAGCGAGGCCTACTGCACGGTGCAATGGACCGAGGCCTACCTGCAGGGCTCCACCAACAACCTGTTCGGCAATGCCCTGTACTTGCAGCGCGCGGACGGCACTTTCGAGGAGGCCTCCGACCGTTATGGCGTGGAGACCTACTGGCCCTGGGGCGCCAGTGCGGGTGACCTCGACGCCGACGGGCACACCGATCTCTTCGTCACCGCGGGCATGGGTTTCCCGTTCCGTTACGCGGTCAATTCGGTGCTGCTCAACGACGGCGGACGGCGCTTTTTCGATGCGGAATTCGTCCTGGGTGTGGAACCCCGGGCCCAAGGTCGCATCGGCAAGGTCTGGTTCACCCTCGATTGCAGCGGCGCCGACCGCAACCACCCGGGGTGCGCCGGACAATCTGGATCCGTACCCACCCCCGGGGCGCTCTCCTCGCGATCCTCCGTGCTCCTCGACCTCGACGGGGACGGCGACCTCGACATCGTGACCAACGATTTCCACGACGCGCCCCAGATCCTGATCAACGACCTCGCCGAACGCCGCGCGCCAGCCTACCTCCAAGTGCGCCTCGTCGGCACGCGATCCAATCGGGATGGCCTGGGCGCGCGGGTGCGGGTCCGGGCGGCCGGTGGTCGCACCTGGACCCAGGTCCACGATGGCAAATCCGGGTATCTCGCCCAGAGCGCGCTCCCCCTGTATTTCGGCCTCGGCGACACGACCGCACTGGAGGCCATAGAGATCCTGTGGCCGTCGGGCGCCGAGCAACTCCTCAAGAGCCCCGCCCTGCGCACCCTGGTGACCGCCACCGAACCCTGAGTCGCCCACCCACGGGCGGTCTTGTCGGGCGCAGGGTCCGCGGGCATCGTGGCCGTGCTCATGCGTCCACCTGCCAAGTCCGATTCCCCCGCCCCGGCGGCCCCGGGACCCGCCCCGTCGGAGGCGTTCGCGAAGACCCACGGATTCCTGCCCCTCCTCCTCGCACTCGCTGTCATCCTGGGATTCCTGTTTCGCAACAGCTTCAACCCCGACCTGGCGATGTTCGCCAACGACGGACCGTTGGGGGCGGTGGCCTGGATCTGCAAGCAAGGGTGGTCTGCCCTCACTGGCGTGTGGGCGGATCTGAACTGGCTCGGTGCCAACGGAGGCAATTCGACGCTCGGCCTCACCACGCCACTGGCCTTCCTCCTCGGTGCCTGGGGCTTCATCAACTTCTATTCGCCCCTGATGATCCTTCTCTTGGGGCTCGCCGCCTGGTGGTTTCTGCGTCGCCTGAATTTCTCACCGGGGGTCTGCATCGTCGGAGGCATCGCCGCAGCGTTGAACACCGATTTCTTCTCCTACGCCTGCTGGGGTCTCGGAACCCTGACCCTCTGCGTCGCCTGCGCCTTTGTGGCCCTCGGCTTTCTGGCCAAGCCCGTGGGGCCCCGTTGGACTGCGCCGATCTTCGCCGGTGCGGCGCTTGGTCTGGCCCTCGTCGAAGGCTTCGACAATGGCGCCATCTTCTCCCTCTACATCGCGGCCTTCGCGATTTTCGGCGCTCTCAATAGGGCAACCTCACCGACGGAACACGCTCCCACAGCCGCAACCGGACCCACCACCGGAAAGGCCCTCGTGCGTGGACTCATTTCCACCGCAGTCATCGCCGCGGTGTCCGCCATCATCGCCGCGCAGGTCCTGGGATCCACCGCGGCCATCGTGCTCAAGAGCAAGCTCGCCCCCACTACCGACGCGAATCCCAACGCAGGAAGGACCGCCAACTGGTATGCCGTAACTCAGTGGAGTCTTCCACCCTGGGAAACACTGCGCGCCGCGATCCCTGGTCTCTACGGTTACCGCATGGATACTCCCAACGGCGGGAAGTATTGGGGTCGCGTGGGAAGCTCCGCCGCGTGGGACGAATACTTCGCCACCTCCCCCCGCGATCCATCCAAAGCCCCCAAAGACCCTGGCCACAGCCTCCGCTATTCCGGCGCCGGTCATTACACCGGCGTTCCTGTCCTCCTACTGGGTGCCTTCGCCATCGCCGCCGCCCTCCGGAAGCGTGAGCACGTGCTCTCCGATACCGAACGACGCTGGGTCTGGTTCTGGGCTGTGGCCGCGCTGCTCTCCCTGCTCTTCTCCTTCGGCCGCTTCACTCCTTTCTACCGCATCATCTACGCCCTGCCGGGCTTCGACACGATCCGCAACCCGGTGAAGTTCCTGCACCCGCTCAACGTCGCGCTGGTCATCCTCAGCGCCTATGGCCTCCAGGCTCTCTGGCGTGGCTGGATCATTTCCCGCCCCGCCGGGGAGAAGGGCGCCAGCCAGGCGCTGGGATCCTGGTGGTCGCGTGCCTCGAGTTGGGAACGGGCCTGGGGACTCCTGACCATCACTGCGTGCGCTGCCGCTTTCGTCGCCTGGATGGCTTACGGCAAGGCTCGGCCAGAACTGCTCCAGTACCTGGCCGATGTGGGATTCGAAAAGCCGGACGCCGCGGCCATCGCCCGGTTCTCTCACCAGGAAGTAGGGATGTTCGTCGTCTGGCTCTCGGCGTCGGTCGTGCTCATCCTTCTCTGCCTGAGTGGCTGGTTCTCTCGAAACCAGGGCAAGAGCGCCATCGTCGCCTTCGCCGCGGTCGTCGCCCTGGATCTTGCCCGCGCCAATGCGCCCTGGATCCTGCACTACAACTGGCGCGATCGCTATGCCCCCAACGTCGTCCTCGAGACGCTCCGCGCGAAGCCATATGAGGGGCGGGTCACCGGAAACCTCCCATTCGGCCTGGGAGGGCAGGCGGGTGAGTTACAACGCACGGTCAGCAGCGTGTGCGGCGGAGAATGGGCCCAGCACCAGTTTCGCTACTACGACATCCAAACCCTCGACATCGTCCAAATGCCGCGCACCACGGCAGATTTTGATGCCTTCAACGCGGCGTTGGACGGCCAGCCCCTGCGCCGCTGGGAACTCACGAACACTCGCTACTTCTTGAGCCTCGCGCCGATCGTGGATGGCTTGAATCAGCAGATTGATCCGGTCCGCAAACCTTTCCGACTCACCACGCCCTTCACCCTCGAGCAGACCGCCTCAGGCGCCATCCGCGCCAACCCCAGCACGAACGGTCCTTTCGCGGTGGTGGAATACACAGCCGCGTTACCGCGAGTGATGCTGTTTGACCAATGGCGTTCCCAAGTGGCCGACGACGAGGCGCTGCAAACCATCGCGTCCACCAACTTCAATCCGCACGCCTCTGTGCTCGTCGCGGAACAGATCCCAGCGCCCTCGGTCACCACCTCCAGTCAGCCCGCGGGCACGGCCTCCTTCAAAAGCTACCAGCCACGGCATATCACCTTGGAAACCGAAGCGCGCACGCCGTGCGTACTGCTGCTCAACGATCGCCACGACGCCGATTGGCGAGTGCTCGTCAACGGCAAGGAAGAACCCTTGTTGCGCGCTAATTTCATCATGCGCGGGGTCTACCTCCCGGCGGGAAAGCACACGGTCGAATTCAAGTTTCAGCCTCCGCTCACCACGCTGTGGGTCTCGCTCGGCGCGTGGTTGGGGGTGGGGGCCGTCGGACTCATCGCCTGGCGCCAGAGCCGCCCGACTGCACGCGGGTCGTGATTCGCCCCCCATAGCCGCCGTCGTGCAGACGGCGCTCGCTCCACCGCTCTCGCACACCCCGTTCGCCACGCCATTCGGCGCGGACTCACGTCCGCGGCTACTTCCTCGTTCCGTTCCGTAGCCGCCGTCGTGCAGACGGCGCTCGCTCGCTCCACCGCTCCCGCTCACCCCCTTCGCCAACGCCATTCGGCGCGGACTCACGTCCGCGCTACTTCCTCGTTCCGTTCCGTAGCCGCCGTCGTGCAGACGGCGCTCGCTCGCTCCACCGCTCCCGCTCACCCCTCGCCACG
>JADLFD010000120.1 GCA_020845805.1 Verrucomicrobiales bacterium
GAAGTGGGGGTGCCCGTGCTGGTCTCCACCACGCCGGCCAAGGGAGCCACCGCCGTGGCCCTCGATGCCAAGGTGATCTTCGTCTTCGATCAGCCCATGACGCCCAATCCCCAGATCGGGGGCGTACCGCCCTTCGTCAAAGGCGCCATCGCCTGGACTGGGGCCGGCCTTTCCGCGAACAAGTTCTCGTACGCGTGGTCGGCCGACGGCAAGACCCTGACCTGCACGTACACCGGGTCGTTGCCCGGCTCGGCCACGATCGGGTGGGAGCTCAACCCTGCCGATGCGCTCTTCACACTCGACAGCGCAGAGGGGGATCCGCTTCCGAGCGGTTTGTACCAGGGCAGCTTCACCACGGCCGCGGGCGGGGGGCCGGATCCCGTGGATTGCAACGCCGGCGAGATCCCGGACAGCTGGGGCAGCTACTCCATGAACAAGGGTGCCGCCTACCAGCAGACCTCGGCCGCGGACCCCGTGCCTGGTTTGGACAACCCGTTCACCGCCGGAGCATTCATCAATTCCGGCCAGGGGGGCGCGGCGGTGACCGCCGGTTCGCTGACGTTTCCCGGAGGTGCAGTGAAAACCCTCGAAGGGCTGTTCGGGACGTTCTTCGTGGGGGATGAGTACGCGACGGAGGCCGCGATGGAAGCGGCGTATCCACCGGGAGCCTACACGCTGAAGTTCACCCGGACCGGGGAAGCGCAGCAGTCCATCGCCATGACGGTCCCGGCGAACACCATTCCGGTGCCCAAGATCGCCAACTACGTGGAGGCTCAGTCCATCGACCCGGCGCAGCCCTTCACCTTGCGATGGAATGCCTTCACGGGCGCCTCCAATCCCCATGACTTTCTGCACCTGACCATCATGGATGGCACGAAGGTGCTCTTTCAGGCTCCGGATCTCTGCGTGCCGCGCGAGCTGGCGGTGACCGCGACGTCGATTGCCATCCCGGCCGGGACGTTCCAGTTGGGCAAAACCTATAACGCCACGCTCTCGTTCTCGCGCGAGTTCTACTACTCGACCAACGCCGTGCCCAACATGGGCGGGTTCGCCAGCCTGGGTCGCACCACGGATTTCTCGCTCACCGCCACCGGGGGGGTGACCCCAGCCGCGCCGGCGCGGTTTGTGGAATTTCGGCGCCTGCCCAATGGCCATCCGCAGATGGTTCTGACCGGCACGCCCAGCCGGGGATACACGCTCGAGCGCGCCGGTAATCTCTCCGCTCCCGTGTGGCGCGACGCGGGCACGGTCACCATGGATGCCGCAGGCCGGGGGTCGTTTGAAGACGCGCAAGCGGGGACCTTGTTCCCGTTGTTTTACCGGGCGCGCGCGAACTGACTCCGGGCTGGACGAGACGAACCTGAATCAGACGATTTCCCAGCAGGACGGCGGACCTGGCCACGGGTCCGCCGTCTTGGCGTGGGGAGGTCCGGACCGCCCGGACGGGTAGCAGACGCACTGTTGGGATTCATTAGTCAGACCCCTGGATTTTCCTTGATCTTGCGGATTGATTCGGTTCCCGCCGTGCTCCACGCTGGGTCTGTGGAATTAGAGGTTGTTTTTGAAACGGTCAATGTGTCGGAAGCGCAGCTTATCCGATCGCGACTGGAAGCGGCGGGGTTAACGCCTGAGGTGGACCCGGAGATCGACCCGTTGTCGATCGAGGGTTTCTCACTGCCAGCGGGTGGGATTCAGATCAAGGTGCCTTCAGCTCAGGCCGCGGATGCCCGGGCGATTCTGGATGCGGGTGAGAAGGCCGAGGCATGAAGGCGGCGGGGCTTCCGGGCTTGGATCGGTTGCGGCGCGAACTGCGACGCGGGGAATTGGTCCTCGATGAGGCCGTGCGAGCGGCGCATGCGGGGGACAAGTGGTTTGCGTCGGCGCTTCCCGACGCGGTGGTGTTTCCGCGCGACGTGGCTTCGGTCTCCCGCGTGTTGCGCTGGGCGAACCGTGCGCGGGTGCCAGTGACGGTGCGTGGGGCGGGGCATGGGTACGTGGGGGGGTGTGTTCCGGTGCGGCGCGGCGTGGTGATGTCGCTGGACCGGTGGGACCGAATCCGCGAGGTGCACGCGACGGATTTTGTGGCGGTGGTGGAACCTGGGGTGCGGACGCAGGCGCTGCAGGACGCGGTGGAGCGTCGTGGATTGTATTATCCCCCGGATCCAGCGAGCCGTGCCGAATGCAGCCTGGGCGGCAACATTGCGACCAACGCGGGCGGGCCCAGGTGTCTGAAGTACGGTGTCACGCGCGACTACGTGCTTGGGTTGGAAGTGGTGCTGGCGGACGGGACGGTGACGCGGTTGGGGAGCCGGACGCACAAGAACAAGACCGGGTTTGATCTGGCGCGGTTGTTTGTGGGCAGTGAGGGAATGCTGGGGGTAGTGACGGAAGCGACGCTGAAGCTGCTGCCGCGGCCGCCCTGGCGTGCGAGTTTGGCGGCGGGGTTGTCTTCCATGCGCGAGGCGGCGGCTCTGATCCGGCGGGTGTTCGCCTCGGGATTTCTGCCCTGCGCCCTGGAAGTGGCGGACCGTTTCACCCTGGCGGCGGCGCATCGGCGCACAGGGGACGCACGGTTGGAGGGGTGTGGCGCCGTGATCATCGTCGAGTTGGATGGGCACGAGAAATCGGTCCGGCAGGAATTGGCGACGCTGCTGCGCATGGTGTCGGCTGCGCGCCCGCGATTTGTCCAGCGGGCGGCGGGGCCGGAGGCAGTGGAGGGCTTGTGGAAATTGCGGCGCGAATTCTCGTACGCCTTGCGCGACACCGGCCTCACCAAGATGAACGAGGACATCGTGGTTCCGCGTGGGCAGTTGGAGGCGTTGTTCCGGCTGGGTGCACGTCTGCAGCGCAACCACGGGTTTCCCGTGGCGTGCTTTGGCCACGCGGGGGACGGCAACATCCATGTGAACGTCATGGTGGATGAGTCGGTGAAGGGATATGCCGCGCGTCGGGATGCGGCGTTGGACGAACTTTTTCACGGGGTCCTGGCGCTGGGCGGCGTGATCACGGGCGAGCATGGCATTGGGTTGGCGAAGAAGCCCTGGTGGCGGGACGCCGTGCCGACGGAGGCGCGTGCGCTTCACGGTCTGATCAAGCGGGCGCTGGATCCGCATGGAATTCTCAACCCGGGAAAGTTCCTTTGAGAACGCGACCCGGGGCAGGGAGCTGAAGGAGGGCCTGGAAGCTTCGGCGAACGGCTCGGAGTGAGCCGGACTGTCCGGAGGGGGTGTGTTGGGGGGGAAGGATGGAGTTGTACCGATCTATGAAACGTGCAGTGAAACGAGGAGCGGGAGCGGGAACGGGAGCCGTGGAATCCCACGGAGCCCATGGGCCCGTGGCGGCTCATGCCTCGCATGGCATGGCGGTGGATGGAGTCAGTGACGCAGCGGTGCGCAAAGCGACCGGCAAGGGCTGGGGCGAGTGGTACTCGCTGCTCGACAGCGCGGGCGCGCGCGAGATGACCCATCGCCAGATCGTGTCGGTGGTAGGCACCCACGAGTCCGGTGGATGGTGGCAGCAGACCATCACGGCAACGTACGAGCGTGCGCGCGGGCTTGGGGACAAGCACCAGCGCATTGAGGGGTTTGCCGTGACGGCGAGCAAGGTCATCAAGGCCGGGGTGACGCGCATCTATGCGGCGTGGGCGGAGGAAACCGTGCGCAACGGATGGCTGGACGCCTCGGGGTGGACGATCCGGAAGTCGACGCCCTGCAAGTCGCTGCGGATCACCTGGTGCGACGGGCGTACGCATGTGGACGTGCATCTCTGGCCGCGCGACGTCGCAAAGGCGCTGGTTCAGGTCGAGCACACCCGCCTGGCGACCGCCGATGATGTGCAGCGGCTGAAGGCGTTCTGGGGCGTGGCGCTCGAACGTTTACGCGAGATGCTGGAGACGGCGGACCAGCCGCACTCGCTGGCCGCCTGAGCTGGGCAGCCGGGGTCGTTCCCGGCCGCGCAGTGCGGTGCCGCACGGAACCCTCGATTCCGTCGTCCAGGTGCGTCCGTTCGGGCGTGCCTCCGTGGCGCGCATCGACACCTTGCCGGCCGCCGGGCACGCTCTCGCGGTGCCGCAGCGGGAGTCCGAACACATCCCCCAGAACTTGGGCGCCCCCCCGGCGTCGGAGCGGGCGGCCGCCTCGACCTCTGGTCGGCGTCCGTCCCCGCTGGTACGGGGACTTCTGGCGGCGGCCGGGTTGGGTGCGCTGGTGTGGTTTGCGACGGGGGTGGACTGGCGTGAGACCGGCCGGCTTCTTTCCCGTCTGGGTTGGTGGGCGGTCGTCATCCCGGTCCCTTACGCGGTGGTCTACGTGGCCGACACCCTCGGTTGGCTGGCCTGTTTTCCTTTCTGGCCGCGCGCCTCCTTCGCGCGTCTTTATCGGATTCGGTGGGCGGGCGAAGCCGTCAACAGCCTGATCCCTTCCGGCTATGTGGGGGGGGAGGCGGTGAAGGTATTTCTGTTGGCACGAGGGGGGGTGGCGTCCTCGGTGAGTGCGGTGGCGGCGGTCATTTCGAAGACGCAGCAGAGTGTGGCCCAACTGGCGTTCCTGGGGTTGGGCGCTCTGGCATTTCTGCGGATGGGCACGGCGCCCCCGGGATTTTCGCGGGCGATGGCGTTGGTGTTCGGGTTGGGAATGCTCCTCTTGGGCGCGTGGATCGCGTTGCAGCGGCGCGGGGTCTTTGCCGCGGTGCACGGGTTGCTGCGTCGGGTGACGGGAATCCCGGCGCGTTGGGTGGAGGCAGTGGGGCGATTGCGGACCTTGGACGCCAGCATCCAGGGTTTTCGACGGGCGCATCCCAGGCGGCACGCGGGTTCGTTTGCGGGTTACCTGGCGGGGTGGCTGCTCGACACAGTGGAACTCTGTCTGGTGGGGGCCCTGCTTGGGTTCCCGGTCACCTGGGAACAGGCGTTGGGGGTGGAAGCCTTCGTGGGGGTGGCGAAAGCCCTGGGGGTGTTCATCCCGGGCGCGCTGGGGGTGCAGGAGTCGAGCATCGTGTTTCTCTGTCGCATGGCTGGGATCCCCGAGTCGGTGGGGGCGGCCTATGCCATCATCCGGCGCGTGCGTGAGTTGGTCTTCGCCGCGGTGGGGTGGAAGTTCCTCCTGTGGGAACAAGTCCGGCTGCGGGAAGTCGCGCGCGGCGACGCCGCGTCGGGCGAGAGCACTGCGTGACGGTGGAGAACGGGGTCGGGGTCAATCGCTGTTTTGGGTGATCCGGCGAGCGTTTTCGACTTCCCACTCGCGAGCACGACAAACGCGCCATTCCCTCGCCCCGAGCGATCGCCTAGGCTCGAGGGAGGAACCAAGGATGAAGACGTATTCACTTCGTGCGGTGGGCGGGGTGCTGTTGTGCTGGGCCATCGGATGCCTCCCGAGCGCGCTGGGGGCGGCGCCCCGATTCGAGGTGCCGCGGGTGTCGGCGGGACACGTGACCTTGCGGCTCACCGGGGAGAATGGTGTGACGCTGCGCGTGGAAAGTTCCACCAATCTCATCGTCTGGACCGAAGTGCGCACGGGCACCCTGGCGGGTGGTGTGTGGCAGTTCGACGAGGTCCAGCCGGTCGCGGCCAAAGCCCGATACTATCGGGCGGTGCAGGAGGGCGCGTTCCTTCCCTTTCCCACGGTCCGCTACACCGGCGACACGAACCTGACGGGGAGTTCGGTCCTGGAGCCGGGGTGGAGCAGCGAAATCAAACTCATTTCGCCAGGCGGGCAGGAAGCGGTCCTTCGGTTTCCGACCAATGCGGTGGAGCGCACGACGCTGGTGAGCATGACCTGGGTCACCAACCTCTCTGGCGTGCCGGCCGAACGCGGGTTGGTGGCCGGGGTGAAGCTGGAGCCGGAGGGGCTGGTGCTCAGTGCACCGGCGGTCCTGGATTTGCCGCTGGACGCCAGTGTCTCGGCGAGCCGGGTGTCATCGTATTCGTTTGGAGCCGATGGCAGCCATCTGCATCTCGTGCCGGACGTGGTGACCACCCATCGCGCTCGCGTGTTCGTGGGTCAGTTGCGTGGATACGGCGCCGGGGTGTTTACCCTGGAAGAGTTGACCGCGCTGGCGTCGACCGTGCCGCCGGCGCGCGCGCGTGCGGGGAGCCGGCCCTCGCTGCATGCGTCCATGGAGGAGTGTTACCCGGAGGACGAGGCGGCGGCGAAGGCGTTGCGCGAGGAGCTGGAGGACCTCATGGCTCCGGAGCAGCAGAGGATGGCGGCGACGCTGGGGATGGAACGGCAGAAGCAGTTGCTAGGGGTCACGGACGAAGATGCGGCGGGTATGACCGCCTTGGCCGAGTTGATGGCGGCAGCCGGTGAATTCTACGTGAAGGAGATCCGCTCCCGGATTCCGGCGGCGTCCCAGCGCTGTGCGACCGCACGGGAGATGATGAGTTGGGTCCTGGGATTCGGTCGGCAGGAGCAGTTGCTGGGAGTGGAGAACGGGGCGGCCAGCGAAGACATGAGTTCGCTGATCTGTGCCGGGCTGAAGCAGTGCCAGGACCAAGCGTTGGAATGTTGCCGGACTCGGGGTGGGGACACGCGCCTGGTGAGTTTCCTTCTGGGCCTGGAGCGTCAGCGCCAGTTGCTGGGGGTGACGGATGCGGCCTGCGGGCAGCCCCTCGACGTCGAGGGGGTCCTCGATGACTGCGCGCCCAAGTGGTTCGGCACACTGACCTACTCCTTGCGCGGGTCGTACGAGACCAACCGCAGCGACTCGGTGGCGCTGAACGAGGAAAGGCGAAAGCTGGAGTACAAGTTCGAGGCCTTGGTGGAGTCGGTCGAGGAAACCATTGTGGAACCCTTTCTGTTCGTCCCCGGCCACACGAACCTCACCTTCCAGTTGGTTGGCTCGGCGCAGGGCGTGTACTCGGTCTACAGCCTCTACGACGACCTCTTTGAGGCCTGTGGCTCGACGCCGTCGGGAAAGGCCCTGGCCACGGTACGTCCCCATGACGGAGGCGAATCCCTGCTGAGGAGGTATCAGGCGGATTCCCAGATCGCGACGAATGGTCTTCAGCTCACCGTTCGCGCCACACTCATGGCGCCGGGTTCGGCCGGGGCAGGGATCACGCCGCAGCTGAATATTTCCATCCCCTATCTCAGCGCGCCGCTGAATGGTTTTCTCGAGAACGTCCTCGATTCCGTGACCTCGGAAGGCTGTGAAGTGACGGACACCAGCGGGCCGGTGAAGACCACCCACACGTTCGACGGCGCCTCGTATCTTCGCGGCACCGGCGGCTTCGGCTACAATCCACGCTCGATCACTTTTCTGCGCCTCACCCCCAAACTGGATGGGCCGATGGTGGTGCAGGAGGAGGTCCGGCTCGA
>JADLFD010000121.1 GCA_020845805.1 Verrucomicrobiales bacterium
AATTCGCTTCTTCATCCCTATTCCGCCGTGGATGTGGGCTCGCGTTCCTGATGGTGGCGGGCGGTTGGCCTGCCGGCGTAGCCCTCGCGGCGGAAGATCCATTTGAGGCCAACGTCCGGCCGACGGAGCCGAAGACTCCGGCGGAGCAACGGGCGGCGTTCACCGTGCCGGACGGGTTTGCGGTGCAGTTGGTGGCGGCGGAGCCGGACATTCACAAGCCGATGAACCTGGCGTTCGATGTCACCGGCCGGTTGTGGGTGACCACCAGCCGAGAGTATCCGCGTCCGGTGGCGGTGGGGACCGAGGGGCGCGATCGCGTGATGATCTTCAGCGACCTCGGTCCGGACGGGCGGCCGGGCAAGGTCACCACCTTCGCGACCGGGCTGAACATTCCGATCGGCGTGTATCCCTTCCGGTCGCCGAGTTCCCTGGACCCCGCGGCGCGCGGTGCGCGGGACGGGAAGCCGGCCTTGCCCGAGGTCACGTGGAAGGCGGTGGTGTGGTCGATTCCGCACGTCTGGCTGATGGAGGATACGGATGGGGACGGGGCGGCGGACAAGAAGCAGCCTTGGTTTGGGCCGTTCGATCACACCCGCGACACGCACGGCAACCAGGCGAGTTTCCGGCGCGGGTATGACGGTTGGCTATATGCGACGCACGGGTTCAACAACGACTCGCACGTGACGGGGCGCGATGGGCATCGCGTGGACATGAACTCGGGCAACACGTACCGCATGCGATTGGATGGGACGCGCTTGGAGCATCACACCTGGGGGCAGGTGAACCCGTTCGGACTGGCTTGGGATCCGGAGGGCAACCTCTATTCGAGCGATTGCCACAGCGACCCCATCTACCTGCTGCAGGCGGGAGGGTACTATCCGAGCTTTGGCAAGCCGCACGACGGCCTCGGGTTTGCGCCGAACATGATGGAGAAGATCCGCGGCACCACCGCCATCGACGGCATGACGTATTACGCCGACGACCTTTGGCCGGCGGAGTATCAGGACAGCCTGTTCGTGGGGGACGTGATGCTGAGTCGCGTGTTCCGCGATCGTGCCGTCCTGCGCGGCTCGGCGCGCATCGCGCGGCCCGCCCCTGATTTCCTGGTTTCGGCGGATCCGTGGTTTCGTCCGGTGGACATGACGCTGGGGCCGGATGGTGCGTTGTACGTGGCGGACTTTTACAATCGCATCATCGGGCACTACGAAGTGTTGCTGGACCATCCGGGCCGCGATCGGGAGCGGGGTCGGATCTGGCGTGTGATTCCCACGGCGAAGGCGTTGCGCGCGGCGGCGCTGCCTGCGGACGCGGACGGGCTGCTGGCGGAGTTGGCGTCGCCCAGCCTGACGCGGCGCATGCTGGCGGCGAGCGATCTGGCCGATCGATGGGGAGCCGCCTTGAGCGCGAAGCTCGAGGGCCTGGCAGCAAAGCCGGTGAACACGGCGCAGGCGGTGCAGGTGCTGTGGTTGCGGCACCGATTGGGCACGTTGGCGGCCTCAGAGCTGCAACGGGCGGCGGGTTCCGAAGAACGCCTGATGCGCCTCCATGCGCAGCGGTTGGCGGCGGATGTATTGGCGGGGCCGGAGCGTGGAACCCCGGGACCCGCGCCGCTCCTGGCGGCGGCGCGCGAGATCGCGCGGGTGGGGTTGTCGGATCGCGATCCGATGGTGGTGCGCTGCGCCGCGGAGGCGGTGGCAGTGGCGGCCGAGGTGACGAACGTGGAACCGTTGGTGGCGGCGTTGGCACGAGCTTCGGCGGAGGATGTGCATTTGCGGTACGGTCTGCGTCGCGCGTTGAGCACGCAATTGCGTGACGAACGGGTGATGACGGCCGTGTTGGAGAACGGGTTGGGCGGCGCCGCGGCAGTTCCGGCCTTGATGGACGTGGTGTTTTCGGTGCGCTCGGAGAGTGCGGCGCGATTGATCCTGCGGCATCTGGATTATCTGCCTGGGGAAGGGCCGCGGCGTGGAGAGGCGCTCGCGCACGCGGCGCGCCATGTGGCGCCTGCGGAAGTGCCGGCGCTGATGACGGCGGTGCGCAAGGCGGGAGGTGGGGACGTGGATATCGAGGCCGAGCTCTTCCGGTCCGTGCGCCAGGGATCGGCACAGCGGGGTGCTCCCATGCCGGCGGATGCCCTGGTTTGGGGAGCGGATCTCGCGGCCCGGCTGCTGGCGGCGTCCGAGCCCGTTTCGGGATGGACGGCGTTGCCGACGGATGGCCTGGCCACGGGCGGCACGATGTGGGACCGGCAGGTACGGCGCTGCGCGGACGGCCAGGAAGCGGTGTTGGTTTCGAGTCATCCGCGTGGCGAGGATTTGACCGGGGTGTTGCGGTCGCCAGAGTTCGCAGCCGCGGGACGGCTGAGTTTTTATGTGGCCGGACATGATGGCATTCCGGAGCGCGAGGCGGGCGGGCGGAACCTGGTGCGGTTGGTGGACGCCGCGAACGGCGCGGTGCTGCGCAGTGTGAAGGCCCCACGTCAGGACGTCGCACAATGGGTGGAGTGGGATCTTACGGATTTGGGCGGGCGCCGCGTGGCGGTGGAGATCGTGGATGGTGACACCGGGGATGCCTACGCCTGGATTGCGGCAGGGCGATGGAGCCCAGCGCTGGGCCGCGAGGATACGGAAGGGCCGGCGACGCGGGTGGGTCGTCTGATGGCGGCCGCGGAAGTGGCGGCGGAGACGCGTGCCGCGGGGTTGGCGCCGGCGTTGGAACGCGTGGCGCGCTCGGCGACGGAAGATCCCGCGGCGCGGGCGGCGGCAGCGCGGGCCCTGGTGGCGGACCCGGCGTTGCGGGCGGCGGCGGACGTGGTGGGCGACACGGGGCTGCCGTGGCGCTGGCGTGCGGGTCTCGCGGATGTGGTGTTCCAGTCGGGCACCCCGGGGCTCGAGGCGTATCTGGAGTCCGTATGGAAGGATGCGCCGCGCCGGTTTCAGGTGCGGGTGGCTTCCATTGCCGGTGCCAGCGCGCCTCTGGCTGGCGGCCTGATCCGGCGCATGGCGGAGGGACGAGCGCCGACGGGGTTGCTGTTGGACACCAAGTTGCGCGACCGGTTGCGGGGAGCGGCGGATGACGCGGGGCGACGGGAGTTGGACCAGGTTCTGGCCAGCCTGCCGAGCGAGGATGCCGCACTGGCCGCATTGTTGGAGAGCCGTCGTCGCGGGCATGCGGTGGCGCGCCTCGACCTCGCCCGTGGGCGTGAGGTGTTCAAGGCAGGGTGTGCTCCCTGCCATCAACTGCGTGGCGAAGGGGGGTTGGTGGGGCCTCAGTTGACCGGGATTGGGACGCGCGGCGTGGAGCGGCTGTGTGAGGACATCCTGGCGCCGAACCGGAACGTGGATCGTGCGTTTTGGACCACGACGCTCACGTTGAAGGATGGGGAGTCGGTGACGGGCCTGTTTCGGCGGGAGGAAGGGGCGTTGCTGGTGCTGGCGAATGCGGCGGGAGCGGAGGTGCAAGTGCCCAAGGCTGACGTGGCTTCGCGTTCAGAATCTGCTATCTCCGTGATGCCGGCCAACTTCGGGGAGGCGTTGAGCGCAGAGGACTATCATCACCTGCTCGGGTACCTCATGGCGGCACCGGAGAAATAACCTTCGTGGTGGGGCGCGAAGCGGGCGTACGTTGGCCCACGGAAGGGCTCGGGTCGCGGGGTTGGCCAGGGGACAGTGCCCTTGTGTTTCCGGCATAAGTAGGGAATCTGTGGGCCCATTGGATCACGGGCGATGCCCAGACGAATCGGCGGTCGTGTGGCATCCCCACCCAGGGTGCAGCGATGGCCGCAGCCCGGGCCGGGGGGTCAAGGCAGGATGCCGGCCGCCCGATGGAGGATAGAACAGGATCGGATGTGGACATAACGGTAAGGAACGTGGAACCGGGCAGAGGGGGAGAGCTCCGGGCAGGCAGTGGAAGACAGGCGCAACGATCGCGGTGGGTGGCCGCGGTACGAGCGTTGGTCTCCATCTTCTTTTGCGTTGGCCTAACCTTGACCCAGGCCCAGGACCAGGCTCAGGCGGCCGCGCCCACCGTCGAGCTGGCTTGGAACCCGCATCCCGACACCAACGTGATCGGGTATCGTGTTCACGTCGGTTTCAACCCGAGGAATTACGCCTGGTCCACCAACGTTGGCTTTCGAACCAATGCGGTGGTGAGCCTGCCGTTGGCGGGGGAGCGGTATCACTTTGCGTTGACGGCGCAGAGCGTGCTGGGGGGGACGAGTCCGTATTCGGATGAAGTGACGAACCAAGTGCCTCCCTCGGGGACGCCGATTCCGGTGGCCGAGTTGGTGGTGGACGGGGTGGAGGACACGGTGGTCAAGCTGCCCCTCCCGGACGACGAGAGCACGGCCAAGGATTGGATCGTGGTGGACAAGCCGGTGCGGGGTGAGGTGCTGCGCGACAGCGAAGCATTGAGCTATCGGCCGGAAGTGGACTACGACCAGGTGGACAGCATACGGGTGGTGAACCTGGGAGCACCGGGCGGGATTCGGATGGTGGTGTATCGCATCACGGTGAAGGGCGTGGACGATCCACCGGTGGCGTTATCGGACGAATTCGACGTGCGAGCGAACGGCACGGCGGTGGTGCCTTTGGCGGGACTGGATGCCGACCGTGATTTCCTGACCTATCGCGTCACGCGCGGGCCGTTGCATGGGACGCTTACCGGAGAGTATCCGGAGGTGAGCTACACTCCCGAAGCGGGGTTTGAAGGCCAGGACACCCTTTTGTTTGTCGCCAACGACGGGCGGCATGACTCCGAGCCGGCGCTGGTCTCGATCACGGTGCGGCCCGCCAATCGCCCCCCGGTGGTAAAGCCCTACGAGTTTACCGTGAAAGAGGACGAACTCGCGGTGTTCAACATCCCGGTGACAGACGAGAAGCCGGATTTGCTCACGTACATCATTACCACCCAGCCCAAATCGGGCACGGTGGGAATTCTGCTGGGTGAAGTCATTTATACGCCTTACATCGATGCCCACGGCATCGACCGCTTCGAGTACCTGGTGCGCGACAGCGAGGGAGGTGCGGCGCAGTCGAGTGTCACGCTGGTGGTGGAGGAGGTGAATGATCGTCCGGAGGGGTTCGAGACCTATGAATTCGCGGTGGAAGGCGTGCCGGTGCAGCTCGATTTCGCGGGCGTGGACGTGGACGACGAGGTGCTGACCTATCGGATCGTGGAAGAGCCCAAGTTTGGCACCCTGGAGTTGGTGAATGGCATCTGGGTGTATCGTGCCAACGAGGGATTCGTGGGGATCGACAGCGTGGGTTTCGTGGTTTCGGACGGGGAGTTGGATTCCGATCCCTCGCGCATGGAACTGCGCGTGTTCGAGAAGGTGAAACTTGAAGCCACGGTGACGCCCTTGGAGGGCGGGAGGTTGGCGATCACCCTGAGGTGGGGGACTCGAGTCGGGCACCGGTATCAGCTGCTGTCGCGGCCTTTCGAAGTCCTGGACGGTTGGGTGGCGGAAGGCGAAGTGGTGGAGGCGACCTCCACGCACTACACCACCACGGTGGTGGTCGACGGTGGGGGGGGCGGGACGCTGTTCTCGGTGCAACTCGTGAATGCTGACTGACGGCGGAGCAAAGCGGGATCCTGGGTGTCCTGGGGACTAGGGGGGATGGGGGTGGGGGATCAGAGGTGTCGACGGGGCACGACCGAGACCGGTGGTCGGGAGCACCTTGCTCGAGAAATCGTCTAAGGAGTCGGCTGCACCGGCGTCATAGCGGGTGACCGACCATGAAAACGGACAGCACCAAGTGGCGGGGCGGGGGCGGGAGAGGAGAGTCTTACCGCTGATGGGCGTCGCCTCACCAGGTCCGGAAGGGAGCCTCGAAGCGTTGTTTCTGGCGTTGGAGAGCGCGCTGCTGCGCTATGCCCTGCGATTGTTGCACGACGTCGCCCTGGCGGAGGACGTGGTGCAGGAGGCCTTCCTGAGGTTGGAATCCCAAACGGAACCCGTGCGGGAGCCGCGCAGCTGGTTGTATCGGACCGTGCACAATCTCGCGGTCAGCCAAATGAGGGCGGGCCGGCGACTCGAGCCCCTCCCGGCTCCGGGGGAGGGTTCCGCAGCGGAAGCGCGGGAGCCTGCCGACGGTTCGATGCTGCCGGATGAGCATCTGGCGCGGTGGGAGGGGATCGGGTTGGTCCGGCTGGGGATGGAGGGCCTGGATCCGCGCAGTCGCGAGCTGCTCGATCTCAAGTTTCGGGAGGAGCTTTCCTACCGTGAGATCAGCGCCCGGACCGGGCTGACCGAGGGGCATGTGGGCTACCTGCTGCATCATGCGTTGAAGGCGTTGGCGGAAGAACTTTCACGAGCGGGGCTGATGTCATGAACCGACCCTTATCCGAACTCACCCGTGAGGAGCTGGAGGCCAAGGTCACCGCGCTGGTTCTTGGGGAGCTGGACGCTGCCGAAGCCGCCTCGATGGAAGCCCTCCTGGCCCGGGACGCGGCGTTGGCGGAGTGGAAGCGGACCCTGGAGAGCGCGTTGGAGTCGGTGCGTGAGGCGGCGCGGACTCCGGCGGAACCCCTGAGTGACGTGCCCGTGGCGCATCGGATGTCGGAACCGCGGCGGAGCACGCTCCTCGAGCGGTTGCGCCAGGCGGATGCCGCGGGAGCGAGTAGAGAGGCGAGTGAGGGGAGCGAAACGAGCCCGGCAGCGAGGGGCTTCGATCGTCCCGACGCGGGGGCCGACGGCGGGTCGGTCATCGTTCCGTTCCCGCGTTCGCGCGCCTATGGATTGCTGGCGGCCGCGGCGGGGCTGGTCGTCTTGCTGGGGTGGGCGACCTGGAACCTCGAGAACTCGACGACCTCGGGCGCCCACTTCGCTTTGAGCGACCCGGAGGGGAGCCTCCTGCGCGAGACCTCAACTCGATATCGTCGTACGTTTGGATGGCAGTGGGGGACGAATTCGAGCGAGGCGCAGTGGACCCAGGATCAGCCGATCCAGGCGGCCGGTTCAGGGGGAGCCAGGGATGCCACTGCGGGCGTGGACAAGTTGGAGGCGCACTCCGTGAGGTTTGGGAAGGCGGCGACGGCGGGGCAGTCGGAGGTGGTGACCGAGGGCCGGATGGAACCGCGCACCCTCTCGCGAGGACGTCCCGCGGTGGCGCAACCGCCTCCACCGGCTGCCGTGACAGCTCGGCGATACACACTGGCGCCAAAGCCCCCCGCGCAGGAACAACCCTCGCCACTCGCCATCGCGGGGAACCTGGCGGCGAATGGTCGTCCCGTGTTGGGCGACGTCCCGCAGGTGGGTCGATTGCTTAAGGCGGAGGCGTCCCCTCCCTCGCCGACCAGGGATGTGGCTGCCGGGTCGTCGGCTGGGGGACGAGCCGCGACCCATTTCTACTCCAACGCCGGAGTGCCCGTTCCGTCCGCCCTGTCTTCGATCGAGGCCAAAACGAAGTCGGACAACCAACCGGCTGAAGCCGTTGACGCGCGACGCGACGCGGCGCCGGTGGAGCTCCACTTCCGAGCGGAATTGATGACCTCTGAAGACAGCCTGCGCGTGCTGAGCGAAGACCGGGCCTTGGCCCAGGATCGAGGGGGGGCCTTCGACGCCTTGAGTGACGGTGTGCCGGTGAGCCGTTTGACGGACTTGGATCGTGCCGCCGGGAAGCAAGCGGCGCTCGGTACGCGGCTGGAAGCGGTAAGGGGCGCGGTTCTCGAGCCGGAAATCCTGCGGAAAGCCATCACGCTTTCGCGTGCCAACCCGATCCCGGAGCTCGAGGAAGCCGTGGGTGAGGTGGACACCGCCGGCCGGCCCGAGGTGGCCCAGGTTGAGTCGCTGTCCCGGAAAGCGGTGAATCCGGAAGTGGCGACGGCGGAGGTCGCGGTCTCGACCTTCTCGTTGAACGTGAGCGACGCCTCCTTCCGCTCGGTGGACGCGTGGCTGGGTCAGGGCCAACCGGTGGACGCGAACGCCGTGCGCGCAGAGGAATTCCTGAATGCGTTTGAGTATCGGGACCCTCTGCCTGCCCCGGGTGCGCGCGTGGGGTTCACCTGGGAACGAGCGCGCCACCCCTTTGCGCACCAGCGTGACTTGATCCGAATGGCGGTGCGGACTGCGGCCACGGGGCGCGAACCGGGGCGCCCGTTCAACGTGGTGCTGCTCCTGGACGCCTCGGGATCGATGGAACGTCCGGACCGCCTGGCCACGGTGCGTGCCGCGCTGGGGGAGTTGGCGAAAGTGTTGGGTCCGGGGGATCGCGTGAGTGTGGTGGCCTTTGCGCGCACCGCGCGTGTGTGGGTGGACGGCCTCGCCGGGGAGCAGGCGGGCGAACTCCCGGCGCGTGTGGGGGAATTGCTGCCGGAGGGAGGGACCAACCTGGAGGAGGCGCTGCGTGTGGCCTACGAGACCGCCCGCCGGCATTTCCAGCCCCAGGGTGAGAACCATGTCGTACTCCTCACCGACGGCGTGACGAATCTGGGCGAACAACGCGCGGAGGTGCTGCGTGCGGGCATCGAATCAGAACGCCGTCGGGGCATCGCTCTGGACTGCTTTGGCATCGGTCTGGAAGGCCTGGGCGACGCGCTGC
>JADLFD010000122.1 GCA_020845805.1 Verrucomicrobiales bacterium
CGCGCCGCGAACGGCAGGTCGGCAACCGGGCCAGCTACATCGTCAACCGGTACCTCAACTACTCCAACTACTGCATCCTCAGCTGCCAGTTCTGCGCCTTCGCCCGCAAGAAACGGGACGCCGACGGTTTCGAACTCTCGGTCGAGCAGATGGTCACCAAGGCCCGTGAAGCCCTCGCCCTCGGGATCACCGAACTGCACATCGTGGGTGGACTGCATCCCTCCCTCCCGTTCAGCCACTACCTGGAGTTTCTACGGGCACTGAAGGCCCTCGACACACGCCTTCAGCTCAAATGCTTCACCGCCATCGAAATCCTGCACCTCGCCTGGCTCGCCCGGAAATCGGTGCCGGAAACCCTCGCGGAATTGAAGGCCGCCGGGCTCGATTCCCTCACCGGCGGCGGCGCGGAGATCTTCGCCCCCGGCGTGCGACAGCAGATCGCACGCGGCAAGGAGTCGGCAGCCGAATACCTCGACGTGCACCGCACCTGGCACCGCCTCGGCGGACGCAGCACCTGCACGATGCTCTACGGTCATGTCGAGACGCTCGCTGATCGGGTGGATCACCTCCGCCAACTGCGTGAACTCCAGGACGAGACCGGCGGGTTCACCGGCTTCATCCCGCTCGCCTACCAACCGGAGCACAACCGCATCCCCGTCGAACATCCGCCCACCGGTTACGACTCGCTGCGCACCATCGCGGTGAGCCGGCTGTTCCTCGATAACTTCGCGCACATCACCGCGTACTGGGTGGGCTTGGGCACCAAACTCGCCCAGGTGGCGCTCAGCCACGGCGCCGACGACCTGCACGGCACCATCATCGAGGAACACATCTTCCACATGGCCGGAGCCACGTCGCCCCAAGGTCGCACCGAGCAGGAACTCGTCCGCGCCATCCGCGAGGCCGGCCGGATCCCCGTCCAACGCGACACGTTCTACCAACCGCTGCGCGTGTGGGACGAGTCCGCGCCTCCCGCCGCGCCGAACTCCGGCCCGCCCGTCGCGACTCCCGTGCTCAGCGCGTGAAGAGGTGGGTCAGGCGCGCGCGCCGTCCGGCCAGCACCCGGGTCAGCGGCAGATCCGGAGACCCCGCCAACGCGGCGTCGACCACCGCACCCTTCCCCTCGCCGGTGGCCAGCACGATCACCAGCGGCGCCTGCCACAGCATGGGATAGGTCATGGTCAGCCGCTGCGGCGGCGGCTTCGGCCCAACCACCGTCGCGAAGGGCGCGTCCACCCGCAGATCCGCGCCGAGGTTCCCGGGAAAGAGCGAGGCCACGTGCCCGTCTTCCCCCACGCCCAGAACGACCACCTGCGGCGCCGCCGGCGCCGAATGCTGGAGCGCCTGCCAGCGACGCCAATCGCTCACCGCCCGAACCACGGCCTCCGCCGGCTCGCGCTCGCCTTCCAGGCGGTGCACGCGCTCCGGCGCCACGCCGAGCGGCCCCAGCAGGGTTTCGCGGGCCGTGCGATAGTTGCTGTCGGCGTGGTCCGGCGGAACACAGCGTTCGTCCGCCCAGAAGTAATCCACCTTCCTCAGATCCACGCCGCGGCGCGCACTCTGCGCCACCAGGCACCCATAGAAACTCGCCGCGATGCGGCCCCCGGACAGCGCCACCCCGAACGTTTCCCCGCCCCACGTCACCCGTGCGTCCAGCAGCGACCTCGCTGCCTCTCGCGCCGCGGCCTCGTCGGTGCCACAGGCCGCCCGGCTGCTGCCCGTGGCCCAGGTGCGCTTACGAAATGGCCCGATCATGGGGTCGCCGGGGCCTGGGGATTGCGCCAGGTGTGCCCGTACCGGGCCAGCAGCGCGTCCGCCGCGGCTGGACCCCAGGTGCCCGCCTCGTAAAACGACGCGTTCTCAAGCGTCCGCCCCTTCCATCCCTCGCGGATGGCATCCACGAAGGTCCACGCCGCCTCCACTTCGTCGCGCCGGATGAACAACGTCGCGTCCCCGGACATCGCCTCCAACAGCAGGCGTTCGTAGGCCTCCGGCGTGTAGGCGCCAAACTCGGCGTCATAGCTGAAATGCATGCGCACCGGCCGCAGCTGCAGGCTCGTGCCCGGGACCTTCCCGTTGAATCGCAGCGTGATTCCCTCGTCCGGCTGCAGGCGGAGCGTCAGCGCGTTGGCGTCCAATCGCGGACCGCACTGCGCCGCGAACAGCACGTGCGGCGTGGGACGGAACTGGACCCGCACCTCGCTCGCCGCGGCGGGGAGACTTTTGCCCGTGCGCAGGTAAAACGGCACCCCCGACCACCGCCAGTTGTCGATCAACACGCGCAACGCCACGTAGGTCTCGACGCTGGACTCCGGAGCAACCTTCTCCTCGGTGCGATAGGCGGGTCGCGGTTTGCCCGCCACCGTGCCGGCCGTGTACTGACCCCGCACCACCTGCTGCAGCACTTGCTCGGGAGCCCACACGCGGATGGCCTTCAGCAACTTCACTTTCTCATCGCGGATGGCCTCTGCCTCGAGCGAAACGGGCGCTTCCATCGCCATCAGCGCCAGCACCTGCAGCAGGTGGTTCTGAACCATGTCCCGCAGGGCGCCGGATTCTTCGTAGTATCCGCCGCGTGACCCCACCCCGTGCTGTTCGCTCACCGTGATCTGCACGTGCTCGATGGCATCGCGGTTCCAGAGGCGCTCGAAGATCGAATTCGAGAAGCGGAACATCAGCAGATTCTGCACCGTCTCCTTGCCGAGATAGTGATCGATGCGGAACAGCTGGGTCTCGTGCGCGTACCGCGTCAGTTCGGTGTTCAGCTGGCGCGCGCTGGCGAGATCGGCGCCGAAGGGTTTCTCGATCACCAGCCGCTGCCAGCCGCGCTCGCCGGACTTGTCGATCAGGGCGGCCGCGGACAAACGCTCCGCGACCACGCCGAACTGCGAGGGCGACGTGGCGAGGTAGCACAGGAGATTGTTGGCCAGCGACGGATCGCCGAATCCGCGCAGCAGGTGCTTCAGCCGGGTGTACGCCGCCAACTCATGGAACTCACCCTGGCAGTAATGCACGTTCGCGGCGAACTGCCGCCACACCTCCTCGTCGATCGGGCGCGTGCGCGAAAAGCGTGTCAGGGCTTCATGCAGTTCCTCGCGCCAGGCCTCGTCTGTCTTCGCCCTCCGTGCGAAGCCGATGATGCGAAAGGGCATCGGCATCTGACGCCCCAGAAACAGATGGTACAACGCCGGCACCAACTTCCGCGCCGTCAGGTCGCCGCTGGCTCCGAAGATGATGATCGAACACGGCTCGAGATTCCGTCGCCCGCTGTCGAGCCGGCACACGAGCAGTTCATCCAGAAGCGCAGGATCGTTTTCACTCACGCGCACGCAGCGTGCCCCATCGCCGCCACCCCCGCAATCGCGCCCGCGGCTGCCCTCGGGTTCGAGGCCGCGAGCCGCGCATGCCCAGCCATGCACCGCAGCCGTGTAACCCCTTGCGGCTCACGGCCTCCCCCGGAGCCACCAGCGAATTGCGGCTTGTGAGACCCCGATGAGCTGGCAACCTTCCGGCCGCCAACACCGTGGATTCCTTCCCCCCGCCCGAGCCCAGGTCGCCGTCGTCCCGAGATTCCTCCGGGTCCGGACCCGTCCGCGGGCACCGCCGTCATCGCAAGAAACGGCGGTCCAGTGGACGCACCCCACGCCCGTTGGCGCTGTTGGATCACGCCTCCGAAGCGCTCCTGCTCTTCCTCGTCGTCTTCACCCCGTGGGCCTTCGGGACCACCCAGCTGTGGTCCATCTGGACCGCCAACGTCGCCGCCTACGAAATCGGAGCATTGCTGGTGGCCAAGTGGATCATGCGCCACGTCCTCGAATTCCAGCCTCCGCGCTGGGGCGAGACCATCGTCATTCGCGATGACTCGGGCGAACTCACGCCTCCGCCGCGTCCGCTGGACCTGTTCACCGCGGCGCTCGCCGCGCTCACCGTCTTTCTGCTCGGATACGTGCTGGTGAGCGCGCTCAACGCCCGCGCGGTCTTCGACTTTTCCACCAAACAGCTCGAGTACCTCGGCGACTCGCTGCGCTGGCTCCCGCGTTCCTACGATCGCTCGGCCACGTGGGCCGCTTTCGCGCAGTACCTGGCCCTGGCGTGCGTCTTCTGGGGCACCCGCGACTGGCTCATGCACCGCAGCGACGCGGACGATCGCGAGGATGACGCGCCGCGCTGGGCGGAGCGGCAGACCCGGATCACGCTGCCCACGCGCCTCCGGCGGCTGCTCTGGGTCCTGTGCCTCAACGCCGCAGTCCTCGCGCTGGTCGGTGCTCTCCAACGCGCCGATGGCACCAACAAACTCCTCTGGATCCTCGGATCCAAAAGCAACAAAGCAGCCGACAACATCTTCGGCCCCTGGTCCTACCGCGCCAACGCGGCGCAGTACTTCAACCTCGTCTGGCCGGTGTGCCTCGCCTTCTGGCTCTGGCTCCAGGAACGCGCGGGTCGCGCCGCCCAGCGACGCAGCGGCCGATTCGACGGTCCCCACTTGGTGCTGCTGCCCAGCGCCATGTTCATTGCCGCCGCTCCGGTGGTCTCCAGCAGCCGCGGCGGCGCCTTCGTCTGCGCCGCCACCGGCGTGGCCTGCACGCTCGCCATCCTGTTCGTGTCCCGCCGCCACATCGCCGCCAGCGCACGCTGGCTGACCGTGGGCTCCCTCGCCGCCGCCGCCGCCCTCGGCATCCTGGGCGGATGGTCCTCGCTGAAGGATCGACTGGCGCGCCCCGATTTCCGCTTCGCCACCGGCATGGA
>JADLFD010000123.1 GCA_020845805.1 Verrucomicrobiales bacterium
CGCCCCGCTTCGTTGCCCAGCAGGTTCGCGTACACATAGGTCACGCCGAACGCACGCGAACCCTCCAGCACGAACCGCTTGCGCACCTCGATCTTCCCAAACGCAAAGTGACTCGCACTGGGATTGAGAATCATGTCCACCGCTCGCTGCGCCAGCCGGATTCCCGGACGCGACGCCACCCACGCGTCCTCGCAGATCTCGAACCCGAACCGCACGCCCCCGACCTCGAAGAACACGTCCCCCACCGGACATTCCACCACCCCCGCCGTTCCCTGCAGGTCGAGCGACACCACATCCTGCACGCCCGCCGGCCAGGCCTTGAACCAGCGCGGCTCGTAGTGAATGCCATCCCCCGCCAGGTGCTGCTTGGCCGCCAGACCGCGCAAGGCTCCGTCAACCAGCAGCGCCGCGGCGTTGAACAGCCCGTTGTTCAACATCACGGGCAGGCCCACCGACACCACCATGCCGCGGGTTTCCGCCAGCAGTTCGCCCAGGACCCGCAGCGACTGCCGATGCGTGTTGGGGGACTGGAACGCGTCCTCGCATCCGTACCCGCTCAGACACAACTCCGGCAGACACAGCACCGTCACCCCCCGCGCACGCGCGTCGCGGATCGCCTCCACGATACGGCGCTGATTCCCCCGCCAGTCCAGGGGAGTCTGATTCAGCACGGCAGCGGCGACGCGGATGAGCTTCATGGCAAATGACCCGTCGCCCGCATCCTAGCCGCACCCGCCGCGGTGGCACAGGATTTCAATGCGCTCCGGCCCCCGCCCTCCGTCCCCCCCCGACCTCCTCACCTTTGCCTCAGCCGGAAGAACCGGTACGGCTCCCTCGTGTTCACGCGCAACACCCAGTTCCCGCGGTCCTCGTACACCGACTGCGTCACCGCTTTCCACGTCACCGGACCGTCCAGGGTGTCCAATGACTCCAACACCACGTTCGCCGTCACCGGCCACGAGACGGCGAGATCCTTCCCGCGCGGCTCCGCTTTCAACCCGAACGACGAATCGAACGGCTTGGCGGAAAAACTGAGCTCGAGCTGATAGGGCACGACCGCCGCCTGCTCCACATCGTCCGCCCGCGAGACCATGGCGAAATACGTCCCCGCCGACAGATGCGCCGTCAGCGTCTCCGGGCGCTGGGAGGTCTTCGCCGCCCACGGCTGGATCGGTCGTAGCGCCGTGTCGTACAACACCAGATCCAGATCCGCGCCGGAAAAGAAGGTCAGCGCGGCTGAGACCAACCCCGGCTCGGAAAGCGTGAACCGGTACACGTCCTCGATCGCGTCCCCGCCGTCGGCGAGATCGTCACCCCCGGCCTGGGCGTTGGCCTGGATCACGACCGGCAGCCGGACGCGCAACGCGGTGCCCAGGTTGTCGTTGTCGCCCACCTTGATCACGTTCCCCGGTCCCACCGATCCTCCCTGCGTGAGCGTCACCGGATTCAGGTCGATCCAATCGATCACCGTCCCCGTGGGAATGCCGGTCCTTAATTGCCGCAGATCCGTGCCCACCCCCGGCTTGGTCTTGAAGAAGATGTTGTTGAAATAGGCCGGGGCGCCCTCACCCCAGTTCCCCGCGGCTCCGCCCTGCCCGGGGACATAGCTTTCCGCCAGATGGAAATGCAGATGCGGTCCGCCGGAATGACCGCTGTTCCCCACGCGGCCGATCTGATCGCCCTGATGCACCACATCACCGGGCGCATACGCCACGCCCGCGGCGTTGGTGACCGAGCCGGGGATCATGTGCCCATAGAAGCTCACCAGCCCACCCGCGTGCTCCAGCACCATCGCGTTGCCCCCTCCGGGAGACTCCTCGCCCACCGGAAAATTCTCCGGCCGGTTGTTGCTCGCCGACAACACCACCCCGTCCGCAATGGCGAAGATCGGTTCACCATAGGCAAACCGACACTCATTGAAGTCGTCAGCGCCGTATTCCACCCCGTCCTCGAGCTGGTCCTCATACAACTCAAGCAACGCCTCCACATCACACCCCGGGCGGATCGAAGTGTCGTCGTTGGCGGTGTCCACGATCGAGATGTCGTACCCGAAACGCTGCGAGGAGGAGCCTTCGTGGTGGATCCCCGACTCGTGGCCGTGCGTCACCTTCCACCGCCCCTGTGCCGGCTGGCGCAACGGAAACCGGTACGACTCCGGATTGCGCTGGTAGGTCACCACGTCGATCCCGCTGACGAACAACGGCGAGGCATATTCCTCAAACTTGAACTGCAGGTTCAATCGCTCCGGCGTCGCCTTCGGCGCAAAGCCATTCATCGATTGCTCCATGCGATCGTAGAGGAAGGGGAAGTCGCTGAGTCGCATCACGAACTCCGCACCCTGCGGCACGAAGGTGCTGGAGTCGCGGGTGCCATTCGGATTCAGCCGCGCCAACGCCACCTGGCGCTCCGGTGGTTCGCCGCCCTCCTCCGCGGCCCACCCGCCCACCACCAGCCGTTCGTCGGGCAGCACCACCACCCCGACCGCCGAAGCAATGGTCGAGTCCTCGATGAACTCCGAGATCGTCACCACCCCATCGCCGCCAAACGAAGGGTCCAAGCCCCCCACCCCAGTGAACCGCGCCACCACGAATTGACTCACCTCGTTCTCGAGCGAAAACCCCACCGCCACCACGCGCTGCAGGGAATCCTGCGTGAGCGACATCAGCGTCGAACTCGCCCCGCCCACCGGCACCACCACCGTGCCGTCCCCGGCGAAGTTCGTGTCGAACACGCCATTGGTGTTGAACCGCACCAGCGCGAAATGGCGTGCGCCATCCACCTTGGCCCACCCTCCCACCAACACCCGGCCGCTCGGCGTGATCCGCACCGCGGTCGCCATCGCGTCCTCGAAGCTCAAGCTGGGCCGAAACACGGTGTGCCCATCCCCGGCAAACGTCGGGTCCAAAAGACCGGATTCCTGCAGCCGGCCGACCATAAACCGCAGGTCCCCCGTTTGCCTGCCCCAGCCCGCATAAACCACGCGATGCTGCGCGTCCGTGGTGAGGGCGAGGATGTGCTCGTCGCTGGACTCGCGCAGATCGAGTTCGGTCCGGCCATTCGCAGCAAACTGGATGTCGGGAAGTCCGTTGGTCGTCAACCGGGCCACCGCCACGCGCCCCTGCACCCCGCCCCCCACCACCACGCGGCCCTTCCCGTCCACCGCCACCGCACGCGGCACCCCGGTCGGCTCGAACGGAATCACCACCACCTGGCCCCCGTGGAAGTCCTCATCGAAGTCGCCGTCCGCCGCCAATCGTACCACCCCCATCTGCACCCCCCCGTCCGTGATGGTGCTCCCCACCAGCACCACCCGATCGGCCGCGTCCACCGCCACCCCCACCGGCACCGTCAAGGCCGCCACGATGCGACGGGAACCCCCGCCAAACGCCGGGTCGAACGAACCATCCGGCAGCAGCCGCAGGGCAAATCCAGCCGTGTTCACCTGACCGTCGAGCAGCCCGTACCCCACCAGCACGATCCGCCCCGCCGAATCCAGCGCCATCGCCGTGACCGTCGGACGCGCCACCCCCGACACGCCGAACACCGAACGCCCGTTCCCGAAAGCCACCTCGCCGCTGATCACCCGGCGCGCCGCAAACTCGGCCGCCCCCATCGTGCTCGTCCCCAGCAACTCCCCGCCGCGCCCCAGGTAAAACGCTTTCCCCGACTCAAACGTCAGCGACTTTCCGGTGTCGTTCCTCAACGCGAGGCGCAGACTTAACCGGTTCATCAGCGGGTACATCTCCATCATCGCCGTCGGCTCAGGATACACGCCGAGCAACGCCAGCCCGTTCGGACCCACCGCCTCCGCGCCGCGAACCCCCGCGATCCCGCACATCCCCAACGCCGCCAGGATCCCGCGGGTCCACCACCGCCAGGTCATCGTCGTCATGACCGCACGCTGGACGCTCCGCCATGAACCGGTGATGAACCATGAATGAAGATTCTTTCATGCTGATGAGGCATTTCGTGTCCGTACTAGGCCAACGCAAGGCGAGGCCCCGCCAATCGCGGACAAGCCCTTTCGACCCCCGTGGGGCAAGGTGACCCTGATGCGTCACCGCGGAAGCGGAGGGCGCCAGCCAGTGCCGGTCCACCGAGCGTCACCCACGCCGCCATCATGAAGGCCCTCTCCCTCGTCCGACTCGCCGCGGTCCTCTTCCTCGGCACTCTCCTCCCGGCCCGGGCCCAAATCGACGAGCCCGTCCCCAACGACAAGTGCCTGGAATGCCACGGGATGTCGGACCTCACCAAAACCAACGCCGCCGGCCAAACGCTGTCGTTGTTCACCGATCTTGCGCTGCTCAAAGCGTCCGTTCACACCACCAACCAGTGCATCGACTGCCATCGCGACCTCGCCAAAGCCTGGGAACATCCGGATGACGGGCACGTCACCGAACCCGTGCAGTGCGCCAAGTGCCACGAGCTCCAGTCCGCCACCTACGACGCCAGCGTCCACGGAATTGCTCTGCGCGAGGGCAAGCTTGGTGCAGCCACTTGCAAGGACTGCCACGGACAACACGACATCACACGCCATTCCAACCCCGAATCCCGCACCTCCTTCGCGCACCTCGCAGAAACCTGCGGCCAGTGCCACATCCAGGAGGCCGCCGAACTCCAGGCCAGCGTACACGGACAAGCCGCCGCCCGCGGGCATCGCGAAGCACCCACCTGCATCGACTGCCATGCCGAGCACCAGATCGAGACGCTGCGCACCGCATCGCCCCTGAAGATCGCCGAACAGATCTGCGGCAAATGTCACGCCTCCGAACGCGTCAACACACGCTTCCGCATGCCGCGACGTCAGGTCGACACGTTCTTCGAGAGCTACCACGGACTCGCCGCCCAGGGCGGTTCCACCCGCGCCGCCAACTGCGCCAGCTGCCACGGCTGGCACAACATCCTCGCCTCCACCAACCCGGACTCCACCGTCAACAAAGCCAACCTCGTCAAAACCTGCGGCCAATGCCACCCGGGCATCGGCGAGAACTTCGCCCTCGGCAAGGTCCACGTCGACGACTCGCTCTCCAGCGAAACCGGCCTGATCATCAATCGTTGGGTCCGCCGCATCTACCTCGGCATGATCGTCGTGGTCGTCGGCCTCCTCGGCCTCCACAACGGCGCCGTCTGGTTCCGCAAGGTGCGTGCCGCACTCCAGCGCCCCGGACGTAACCTCGTCCGCATGGACGGCCCGCAACGCCGCCAGCACGCCATCCTCGCCGTCAGTTTCATCCTCCTCGCCCTGACCGGGTTCGCCCTGCGCTTCCCCGACTCCTGGCTCTCCTGGATCTTCGGCAGCGAAGACGTCCGCCGCTGGCTCCACCGGGTCTCCGGGGCCGTGCTCATCGGCATCGGCGGCTGGCACCTCATCTACGTCACCGTCACCGCCGAGGGACGGCGCCTCTGGTATGATCTGATGCCGCGCCCGAAGGACTGGCGCGACCTGCGCCAGAACGTGCGCCATCTCGCCGGACAACCCGTGAAACGCGCGCAGATCGCTCGCTTCGGTTACGCCGAGAAGCTCGAGTACTGGGCCGTCGTCTGGGGCACCATCATCATGGGGGTCACCGGCCTCATGATCTGGCTCAAAGTCGATTTCACCCGCTGGTTCCCCCGCTGGTTCATCGATGTGGCCATCACCATCCACTACTACGAAGCCATCCTCGCCTGCCTCGCCATCATCGTCTGGCACTTCTACCACGTGATCTTCGATCCCGATGTCTACCCCGGCAACTTCGCCTGGCTCGACGGCAAGGTCACCCGTGAATGGCAGGAGCACGAACACCCTCTCGAGACGCCGCGCGCCGGCGGTTCCTCTCATGTCGCCGAGGTGAGCGATGGATCGCAGGAAAATGCGGTCCACCCGGATCATTCCACACCCCCGCGCGCGGCGTCTGCCGACCCCGGAAACAAAGCACTCTGACCCCTCCCACGCACCCGGCAGGGCAGCGGAAGGGAACTCACTCACGCTGCCTCAAACCTCGTGCCTGCCTCCGGCCCGCGATCCCTGCGGCCGACCAGCAGCGACGGCTTTGACGCGCGACCGCCGGCCGCGCACCATCGTGCTCACGGACGCCGTCGCCCCCCGGCCCGCCCATCCCCCGCCCGGTAGCCCATGAACCACGCACGCCCCTCCCCCTCACGCGCGTTCACCCTGATCGAACTCCTGGTGGTGATCGCGATCATCGCCATCCTCGCCTCCCTCCTCTTCCCCGCCCTCGGCCGCGCCAAAGACAAAGGCAAGTCCGCCAAATGCCAAAATAACCTGCGCCAACTCGGCTTGGCGGCCCTGCTCTACGACGAAGATTACCAAGTCTACCCCATCGGCTGGCCCTCCGCCGATCTCCAGTCGGTCCCGCTTCCTCCCATCTGGTACCGACAACTCCAACCCTACCTGGGCCGCGCCACCAACGTCTCCGGCGGCGGCGTCTTCGTCTGCCCGTCCAGCCTCCAAAAAGGCCGACCCGACGAACGGATCGCCAACGCCCTACGCGAAGGCGGCTTCTGGGGATTCCTCGCCTACGCTCAGAACGGAAATATCAACAACGGCCGCCGTGACGTGGGATCAAAAAATGTTCAGGACCCCGTGGCCACGCTGCTCTACGCCGATACCGATGGTTGGGACGCCTGCCTCTACCCAGACAAGGAAGTCGGCGCCAATGTCTGCTACCGACACAGCGGCGGAAACGAACGGTCCTCCGAAACCGAGCGCGGCGTGACCGGCAACAAAGCCCCCAAAGGCCGCGCCAATGCCGTGTTCGTCGACACGCACGTCGAACTGCGCCGCGCCTTTCCCCGCCGGCTCTTCACGCTCGAACAAGATTAACCCGCAACCCGACTGCCAAGCCCACCTCCCAGAGATTGGGCAAGAAAATGAAGGCAGGAAAATAAAGGCCGGGGAGCTTTGGAGAATCGACGCCTGCCCTCCATATTCCTGCCCTCCATATTCCTGCCCTCCATATTCCTGCCCTTCATCTTCCTGCCCTCGTCCCTCGTCCCTCGTCTCCCTGCCACCACCGCCTGACGCGGGCCGGCCAGTCCCGGCGCATGAACGGTTTCTCGACGCCCACGAACGCCAGCGTGCAGACCAGCGCAACCCACGGAATCGTGCCCAGGGCAGCCACTCCGAACCGGACCCAATAACCGCCCTCCACCGGCAGCCACGGTTTCAACCAGGGCACGAGATGGATCAACAGAACTTGGTGCCAGAGATAAAAGCTGTAGCACATGCCCCCGAAGGTGAAGACCCACCGCTGACCGAAGATCGCGGAGAACGCGCGGCCGCCCAGCGAGCCCAGCATCCCGGCCATCAGGCATCCCGACTGCACCACGCTGCGCAGCGTGGGATCCTCCAGCCGGCTCAGTCCAAAAAACCCGAGCCACCCCAGCAGACCCGCCACGTCCCACGCCCAAAGTCGCGGCAATTGTTCGCGCCAGCGCGTGAGGTACACGTCCAGTACCAGCAACCCCGCGGCAAAGGACTCCCAATGCCCCAGCAGTGACAACTGCACCCGCCGGTTCTCCGGATCCCTGATCGCGACCACCAACACGACGCTCGCCAGAATCAGCGCCCGCCGGAGCCAGGCGCGCGAAACGCGGAAGACGAAGAGGAATAGCGGGGCGAGGAAATAGAATTGGAACTCCACTTCCAGGGACCAAGCCACCGAGTTCACCGTGCTGAAGTACCCAAAAATCTGGTTGTGCTGATAGATCAGGCTGGCCCCCAACCCGCCCACGCTGGCCGCGGCCGTCCACTTCCCCAACAGCAGGCCCAGTCCCCACAGCAACACCAGGTTCAGAATATAGGGCGGCTCCAGTCGGGTCAGGCGCCGGACATAGAACCGGCCCAACTCCACCGCGCGCGCACCGCGCAGTGCGTGCAGAGCGAAGGGCATTCCGACGATGAACGCACTGATCCCAAAGAACAGCGGCACTCCCAGGAAGCCGCGGCGCACACCCGAGACGAACATCCGATCCAACCACCCCGTCACCCCCGGCCGTCCCAGCTGTTCGTCCAGGTGATAGAGCAGGACCGCGATCACCGCCAGGGACCGCAACCCGTCGATCTGCGGAATGAACCGGCCGCCGGAGGTTTCGCGTGCACAAAGCCGGAGCAA
>JADLFD010000124.1 GCA_020845805.1 Verrucomicrobiales bacterium
CCGGTGGCCAACCAAGGTCGGGTGGTGGTGTACGCGGTCGGCGGGTTGGAAGCAGTGGGGGGTTACGTTCAAGACGCGGGTTCCACGGAGCTTCGTGGCGGGCGCTTGGCCTCGGTCCGCGGAATCGAGGTAAGATCCGGATCACTTTCCGGCGCCGGGTTGATTTCGGGTTCGGTCACGAACGCCGCCGTGGTCCGGGCTGGCGACCCCAGTGGGCCGTTGCGGGTGGCGGGGGATTTCCATCAGTCGGCGGCGGGGCGGTTGGTGATGTCCGCACTACGAACGCCGGCATCCCGGGAACAGGCACCGCTGGAAGTGTGGGGCGAAGTGTTTCTGGAAGGGACCCTGAAGGTCACTTCTCCGCCCGGGATCGCCTGGGAAGCCGGGGATCGAGTGGCGCTGGTGACCTCGGACCGGCTTCGCGGTGGGCTGGACCAACTTGAACTGCCTCCGCTGCCGTCGGGCGTGCATTGGGAGGTGGAAGCGACGGCGGGCGCCTTTCACGCGGTGGTCGCGGCCGGCGAATCGGAACCCCGACTCAGTATGGTGACCGCACCAGGGAAACCCCCGCGTTTGCGGCTGTCGGGGGCTTTGCCGCTGGAGGTCGGGGTCGAGGTCTCGACCGATCTGGTGACCTGGACTGCGCTTCCGTCGCGGCTCGAATTCTCGGACGACGGAGTGGGGGTGGGCGGGTTGCCTGAGTTCCTCAGCGCGGAGTCGGTGTTCTTCCGGACGGTGACGCGTCGTTGAGGATTGGTCTCACCAGAAGATCCAGTCCCCCCGGACCACGACCCACACCCCGAGCAGGAAGTTCGTGACGGCATGCGCCGTGATGGCATCGCCGAGTCGCTTTTTGCGGAAGACGAGCAGTTGGTAGATCACGCCGCACAGGATGCCAGCCAGCCATTGGTGATGCGTGAAGGCGAAGACCAGCGCGCTGAGGCCAAGGGCGGTGGCATGCCGAAAGTGCAGGGGCACGCGTTCGAACTCCGGACTGATCAGGAACCGGTAGAGGAAGGAGCGGTAAAAAACCTCCTCGAGCGGTGGTACGACGCAGGTCGAACCCACGATGCGCACCACCACGAAGAACCAGGCGAGCAGCGCGCCGTCGCCGAACTGCGTGAAGGGATTCCAGAATTTGACCGGCTTTTCCGCGGGATTGTCGCCGCCGTTGATCAGGTACCAGAGCGTGTCCTGTTTGGGGTAGAACGGGTCGATGCCGATCCACATCACACAGACCAGCACGCCCACGACGACGGCCTCACCGCTGAAATTCCAGCGCATCTCCGGAATGACGTGGCGCACTTCCCAGAGCATCCACGCGCCCACCAGCGTTTTGACCAGGTACAGCCAATAGCGGCCCGCCTCGCCAAAACCGTCCTGGAGATAGGTCAGGACCAGAAACACCACGAAGGGAACGGTCCGCGCCAGCACGGGAGACTTGCGAACGTCATCGAGGAGGTCGCTCATGGAGTAGGGGTGGACCGGACGTCGGGACGGGATTGATTCGTGAGCGTGACGGCGGCGGCGGCCTCGGCCGGCTTCCGCCATTTGGGGGTGATGGTGCCGGTGCGCGCCTGCCAGACAAAGAGCCCCACCACTCCCGCCACGATCAGTGTGGCCGGGGTGAAAATCAGGATCAGCCAGAAGATTCCGACCCGTGACCGTTGGCGCTCTGGGGGCATGGCTTGGGCTGGTGCGAGTGCGAGTGCGAAAGTCAGCGCGCCCTCGGGTTGGGAACGCCCTGGGGATGAAAATCATCCACCGCCCGAAGCAGGGCTTGCGCCTCCGCCGGGGTGCCGATGGTGATGCGCAGGTAGGCTTCGACCGGCGAGTTCTTGAACCAGCGCACGAGAATCTTGCGCGCGCGCAGGGCCTCGAGCCAGGTGCCCGCGTCGGGCGCGGGAGGCTGGGCGAGGAGGAAGTTGGTGCTGGAGGGGAGTACCCGAAACCCGCGCGCGGCGAGCGCGCGGGAGAGTTTCTCGCGCGTTTGGATGATGCGCGCGAAATTGCGCCGGTAATACGGGAGGTGTTCCAGCGTGGCCTGGGCGGCGATCTGGCCCAGTCCATTGACGTTGTAGCTGTCGCGGATCTTCTGCAGCGCGGCGATGAGGTCGGGGTGGCCGACGAAGTAACCCACGCGCTGGAAGCAGAGCGAGTACGCCTTGGAAAAGGTGCGCGCGACGAGCACGTGAGGATGTCGCAGCGCGAGTTCCAGAGCCTGCTCCTCCGCAAAATCCACGTAGGCCTCGTCGAGCACCAACACTCCGCGGGTGGCGGCGCAAAGGCGGTCGAGATCCTGCGTCGCGTACCCGCGGCCGCTGGGGGCGTTCGGGGTGGTCACCAGGGTGAGCGCGGCGTTGAAATCGTACTGTCCCGCGCGTCGGAGGGCCGGCACGCCCGGCAGCGAGAAATCCGGGGGAAGGGGAACTGCGCGGCAGGCGGCGCCGTGGATCTGGGCCAGCACTGGGTAGAGCGAATAGCTCGGCGCGAAGAACTGGACCGTGCTGGCGGAGTCAGGCTGTGCGCCGGCGGGTTCCACGAAGCAACGCACGGCCAGGGCGAGGAGTTCGTCGCTGCCGTTGCCGACGATAAGGTGGTCGGGCGTGCCACCGTGCAGCGCGGCCAACTGGGCGCGGAGGGCTTCGGCGGTGGGGTTGGGATAGAGCCGCAGCCGGCCGTCGACGGCGAGGCGCACCTTGCGCAGGACGGCAGGGGCTGGCGGGTAGGGATTCTCGTTGGTATTCAGCTTGATCAGCCCGGGGATCTTGGGCTGCTCGCCGGGGGTGTAGGCGTGCAGTCCGCGAACGAGCGGGCGCACCAGGGAACGACGGGAACGCTTGGGCGAGGTCACGACGGGAAGGGGGATCGTTGCGCGGGAAGGCGGGGAGGCGGGACGGTTCTTCACGAACGCGACGTCCGCACGGTGGCTGAGCGCCCGTGGGCATCGAGTCCTTCCAGGCCGGCGAAGGTTTCGACGCTGCGCACCGCCTTTTTCAGGGCGGCCTTGGAGTACTCCACCACACTGGTGCGGCGTTGGAACTGGTCGACTGTCAGTCCGGCGAAGGCGCGCCCCGCTCCGCCCGTGGGCAGGGTGTGGCTCGGTCCCGCGACATAATCACCCAGCACGGTAGGGGACCAGGGCCCGAGGAAGATGGCACCGGCGGTGATCACGCCCTTCGAGAGTGCGGCGGCGTTGCGGGTGTGGATCTCGCAGTGCTCGGGAGCGAGTTGATTGGCGACCGCGACCCCCGCGGCGAGGTTCTTCACCTGGATCACCCAGCCGTGGGTGGCCAGGATCTTCTCGATGAACTCCCGCCGGTCGCATTTGGTGAGCTGGCGTGCGATCTCGCGCTGGACGCCCGTAATCACGCGCGCCGACGGCGTCACCAACCAGACGCGTTCGTGTCCCGAGCCATGCTCGGCCTGGGCCAGGAGGTCCGCGGCGATGAACGCCGGGTTGGCCGAGTCGTCCGCCAGCACCAGCACTTCGCTGGGACCCGGGAGAAGGTCCACCGCCACCTGGCCGAACAACAGGCGCTTGGCCGCCACGACATACGCGTTGCCGGGTCCGAACACCTTGCTGACGCGCGCGATGGTGGTGGTGCCCAGGGACATTGCCGCCACGGCCTGGGCGCCGCCGACCTTGTAAATCTCCGTGGCACCCGCAGTGCGGGCGGCGAAGAGCAGCGCCGGGTTGATCATCCCGTCCCGGCCGGGCGGCGTGCAGACCACGATCTGCGGGCATCCCGCCACGCGGGCCAGCGTGATCGTCATCAGGGCGGTCGAGGCCAGCGGCGCGGTGCCGCCCGGGATATAGATCCCCACGCGGGTGAGAGGATCGAATTTCTCACCGACCCGTCCGCCGTGCGCGTTGCGCGCGGACCAGGCCTTGCGCAGGGATTTCCTGGCAAACGCTGCGATGTTGCGATCCGCATCCCGCACCGCGGCGCGCATCTGCTCGGTCGCCTTCAGCGAGGCTGACATCAGCTCGGCGGTGCTGACGGCGAACTGAGAGGGCACCAGTCGCACGCCGTCGAAACGCTCGGTGAACTCGGTGAGCGCGTCGTCCCCCCGGCTCGCCACGGCGCGGATCACGTCCCGTGTCCTTTGCTCGATGCCCTCGTCAAAGAGGCTCGAACTCGCCGCGATGGCGCGAAGGCGGGAATCGAAATCCGCGTCGCTCTGGCGCAGAAGATTCATGTGCGCGCGACGCTAGGGGGGAAATCCCCTCAAGTCAAAAGCACCGGTGGGATCGGTGTCTGTGGGACGGGTGTCTTGAAGCGCGAGCCTGGACCGAACATGCTGCGCAGGTGCCCATGAACTCCGCCCCCGGTCTTTCCCTCGGGTTCGTCTCGGCCATTCTCCCCGAATGCAGCCTCGAGGAAGTGCTCCAGTTCGCGAAGGCCGAGCGCTTTCGCTGTGTGGAAGCCATGTGCTGGCCGGTCGGCAAGGCGGAGCGCCGGTTCGCCGGGGTCACGCACGTGGATGTCTCGGATCTCACCCCCACCCGGGCGGATGATATCCTTGGCCTGTGTGCCGTCCATGGGGTCGACCTGAGTGCCCTCGGCTACTACCCCAATCCCCTCGATCCCGATCCCGCGGTGTCGGGGGTGGCCGTGAAGCACTTGCGCCGCGTCATCGCCGCCGCCCCCAAGCTAGGGCTCAACACCGTGAACACCTTCATCGGGCGCGACTGGACACGCAGCGTCGATGCCAACTGGCCGCGATTCCTCAAGACCTGGCGCCCGCTCGTGGCGTTCGCCGAGGACCAGGGCGTCCGCATCGGCATCGAGACCTGCCCCATGCTCTTCACCGGCGACGAGTGGCCGGGGGGCAAGAACCTCGCCACCAGCCCGGCGATCTGGCGGCGCATGTACGCCGACATCCCTTCGCCGAGCTTCGGGTTGAACTTCGACCCGTCCCATTTTGCGCTTCAGTTCATGGACCCGGTCTCCGCGTTGCACGAGTTCCGCGACCGCCTGTTCCACGTGCATGCCAAGGACGTGAAGATTGATCGCGCG
This sequence comes from Verrucomicrobiales bacterium, assembly GCA_020845805.1. Taxonomy (GTDB): domain Bacteria; phylum Verrucomicrobiota; class Verrucomicrobiia; order Limisphaerales; family CAIMTB01; genus CAIMTB01. Next base: position 5,025 of record JADLFD010000124.1, read on the forward strand.
CGACTGAACGAGGTGGGGGCGTTCGCCGAGCCGCTGAAATGGCATCGCCCGCGCATTCCGGGATACGGGGAGATCGATTGGGCGCGCTTCATGGCCGCGATCATGGAGATCGGGTATCGCGGGCCAGTGTGTATCGAAGTGGAAGACGACACGTTCGGCAAATCTCTGGAGGGTCGAAAGAGCGCCCTCAAGGTGGCGGGCAATGTCCTGCGCCCGTATTTCGAGTAGAGTCAATCCCATGAAAGCGATCGATCCCCAGGCTGCCGTCCCCCATCCCCTCGGCGCCATGTCTCCCTCCCTGGTCAACCGCCGTGGCGCTCTGAAAACCGCGCTGGCGGCCAGCGCCGCGCCCCTCCTCGCCTTCGAGCCGGCCTCGGCGGCCGAGGCTCGGGCGGCGGATGACCGTCGTGGATCGACGCGGCGCTACGACATGCTCAAGTCGATCAATCTCTGGGCGTTTCCCTACCCGCAACGCATGAACCTGCGCGAGTGCCTCCAACTCGCCAAGGACGCCGGGTTCGACGGCATCGAACTCAACTATGACCTCGAGAACGATTTGTCGCCCAAGTCCGGAACTCGCGAGTTCGAGGCGATCCGGAAGATGGCGGACGACATCGGAATCCGCATCAGCGGGTTGTGCTCCTTCCTGTTCTGGCCCTATCCGCTGACCTCCAACGACGCGGCGAAGCGCGAACGCGGACTCGAACTCGCCGGGCTCATCGCCCGCGCCGCGCATGATCTCGGGGTGGAGAACGTGCTCGTCGTCCCGGGAGCCGTGCATATCCCATGGCGCACGGACCACGAACCGGTGCCCAACGATGTGTGCGACCGGCGTGCTCGCGAGGCGGTCGGGAAGTTGGTGAAGGACGCGGAAAGGCTGAAGGTGTTCCTCAACATCGAGAATATCTTCTTCAACGGCTACCTGATGACTCCCATGGAGATGAACGCCTTCGTGGACAGCTTCGGAAGCGACCGCGTCCGCGTGCACTTCGACACCGGCAACATCTCCATGTTCCAGTTCCCCGAGCATTGGGTGCCGGTGCTCGGCCAGCGCACCCGCAATGTGCATCTCAAGGAGTTCACCAAGAAGGGGACGGATTTCTCGCTGGAAACGTTTCGCCCGCTGTTGGACGGCACCACCAACTGGCCGGCGGTCACTGAAGCCCTCGCCTCGGTGGGCTATCGGGGTTACCTCACCTTCGAGTATTTCCATCCCTACCCGCATTACCCCGAGGCGTTGATCTACCAGACTTCGGACTCCCTCGACCGCATCCTGGGCCGGAAGGCCTGATCCCTTCCGACCTCTCTGAGGCTTCCCGTCGCATCGCCTCCGCCAACCGCACCGCCCCACCGCCCGGCCGTCGCGGCAGAAACGATGTTGAGTCCCCTTCGCACCGCAGTTCAGGCTGCGGCATGAAGTACACGTACGATGAGCTCGCGCAGACCATCGACCACTCCCTTTTGCATCCGACCATGACGGACCAGGAGCTGGACGAGGGCTGCCGTTTGGCGGCGCGGTACCGCGTCGCTTCCGTGTGCATCAAGCCCTACGCCGTGAAGCGGGCGGCCGAGTTGCTGAAGGGCAGCGGCGTGAATGTCGGTTGCGTGATCGGCTTCCCGCACGGCAATAGCACCACGGAATCCAAACGCTACGAGACCGAGTTGGCCTGCCGCGACGGCGCGGTCGAAATCGACATGGTGATCAACCTCGGAAAGGCCTTGAGCGGAGATTGGGACTACGTGCGGCAGGACGTGCAGGCGGTTTGTGAAGAGGCCCATCGACGTGGTGCCCGGGTGAAAGTCATTTTTGAGAATGATTACCTGACTCGCGGAGGCGCCGGTTTGGACGCGGACGCCTTCAAACGCCGACTGTGCGAGCTCTGCGAAGCCGCCGGGGCGGACTGGGTCAAAACCTCCTCCGGCTACGGCTTCGTGAAGCAGTCGGATGGTTCCTACAACTATCGAGGTGCCACGGAGCACGATCTCGCGCTGATGCGGGCGAGTTGCTCCGCAAAAGTGCAGGTCAAGGCGGCGGGCGGCGTGCGCGACCTCGATGGGTTGATCCGGGTGCGCGACCTCGGGGCGACCCGTTGCGGCGCGACCGCCACCGCCGCCATGCTGGACGAATACCGTCGCCGCGAAGCGGCGGGCGGGTCGGCGTCGGGGGGCGTATCCACCGGCGGGGCTTTGGGAAGCGGGGGATACTAGACCGGAGTGGCGGCGTGAAGATCCGCGGAGTCGCCGACGCAACCGACCCGGAGGAGACCGCGGCCACGAATACGAGGGTGGGGAGGAAAAGGACAGGTGACTGACCGGCGGGAGGAGGATCTCGGTCGGGGAAGGGGGGCCGGGTAGTTTGGCGCACATTTGTGCTCGCCGTTGACTTGACCCCGCCACCCCCTACCATCGCGCCGTCCAAGCGCCACCCATCACGAGGTGGCAGGACTCCTTAAAGCCGTGGCAGCAAGCGACGATTATCTGATCGATCTCCTGGTCGATATGGGGTTCGTGTCCCGTGACCAGGTCGATGGCGTTCGACCCAAGGCCGACGAGACCGGGGAAGGGGTGGTCGACCTGCTGGTGGCCGACAAGGCGTTGACCCGCGGACAGGTGGCGCAGGCCAAGGCGGGTCATTTCAACGCCGAATTCGTGAATCTCTCGGAGATGCGCATCGCGGACGACGTGATCAATGCCGTGCCGCGCAACGTCGCGAAGAAGTACAGCACGATCCCGGTCTACGCCACGGAGGATTCAGTCTCGGTCGCGCTGAGCGATCCCTCCGATCTCGAGACGCTCGACGCTCTCCAGCATCTCCTCAACCGGAACGTCACCGTTTTGGTGGCGAGTCCGGATGACATCGAGTCCGCTCTCAGCCGCTACTACGGCCGCGCTGATGACTCGGTGTCGAAGATGATCCAGGACATCACCGAAGGTGAGGTCGAGATCGGCAGGATCGGGGCGCTGGAGGAATCGGACGGCGCGGAGGTCGACGCGGATGCCCCGATCATCAAGTTGGTGAACGGCCTGATCATCGAGGCGTATCGGTTGCGGGCTTCGGACATTCATCTGGAACCGCTCGAGAAGCGGTTTCGCGTGCGCTACCGCATTGACGGCATGTGCCACGAGATGAAGGCACCGCCGAAACGCCTCCAGGCCTCGATCATCAGCCGCCTGAAGATCATGTCCAACATGTCCATCGCGGAACGCCGGATTCCGCAGGACGGACGTATTCAGTGCAACGTCGGCCAGAAGGTCATCGATCTTCGTGTCTCCTGCCTCCCGACCAACCATGGCGAAAGCATCGTCATGCGTATCTTGGACAAGGAAGGCCTCAAGCTCGGTCTGGGCCAGTTGGGCTTCCTCTCCGACGATCAGCAGACTTTCGAGCGCCTGATCAGCCTTCCCGATGGCATCCTCCTGGTCACCGGGCCCACCGGGTCGGGCAAGACCACCACGCTCTACTCCTGCCTCAACTACATCAACCGGCCCGATCGCAAGATCATCACGGTCGAGGACCCCGTGGAATATCAGATGGCCGGCATCAACCAGGTGCAGGTCCACGAAGCCATCGGGTTCAGCTTTGCCAACGCCCTGCGCTCCATGCTCCGCCAGGCGCCCAACATCATCATGCTGGGTGAAATTCGCGACATGGAGACCGCGACCATTGCCATCAACGCGTCGCTGACGGGTCACCTGGTCTTCTCCACCCTGCACACCAACGACGCCCCCAGCGCCGTCACCCGTCTCATCGACATCGGCATCAAGCCGTTCTTGGTGGCCTCCTCCGCCCGCGCGCTTATCGCCCAGCGTCTGGTGCGCAAGATCTGCAAGCACTGCGGCGCCCCCTACATGCCCACCGAGACGGAACTGAAGGCGCTCAAGATCTCCTCCACCGATGCCGCCTCCGCCAAGTTTACGCGGGGCAAGGGCTGCGGGGAATGCAACAAGACCGGGTGCCGCGGTCGTATGGGCATCTTCGAGATCTTCCTGATCGACGACGAGGCGCGGAAGCTCATCTACGAAAAGGTCAGTGCCTCGGTGCTCCGCGCCCGCGCCCGCGAAGCCGGGATGCGCACGCTGCGCGAGGACGGTTCCCGCAAGGTGGTCGCCGGCATGACCACCGCCGATGAAGTGATCCGCGCGACGGTGGGCGACATGGAATGAACCGAACCGACTCCCACTCGCCGCCCCGGCAATACTCCTGATCTTCCAACCGACCGACTGATACCGATCCATGGCCTACTCGATGTCCGATCTCCTGCAGTTGGTGGTGTCTGAAAACGCCGCCGACCTGCATCTCCGCGTGGGAACCGCTCCCGTGCTGCGAGTCCACGGCGTGCTGCACCGTGTCGAGGGCCCGCCCCTCCGGCCGGAGGACACCGAGGACCTGATGCGCTCCATCACCTCCGAGGAGCAGATCCGCAGCGTGCGCGAGCGCGGTGGCGCCGACTTCGGATTCGCCTTCGGCGAGATGGCGCGCTTCCGCGTCAGCGTGTTCAAGGAGAAGGGCAACTTCGGCATGGTCCTGCGCCAGATCCCGACCAAGCTGCTGACCATGGAGCAGATCGGGATCCCGCCTTCCGTGCGCGAACTGCTCTACAAGCCCCGCGGTCTCGTGCTCGTCACCGGTCCCACGGGGTCTGGCAAGACCACCACGCTGGCCTCGATGATCAATATCATCAACGAGGAGCGCGACGACGCGCATCTGATCACCATCGAGGATCCGATCGAGTACTACCACAAGCACAAGAAGGCGGTCGTCACGCAGCGCGAAGTGAACGTCGATGTCCCCAGCTTCGCCGAAGCGCTGCGCCGCGCGCTGCGCCAGGATCCCGACGTGATCCTCGTCGGCGAGATGCGCG
>JADLFD010000125.1 GCA_020845805.1 Verrucomicrobiales bacterium
TACTCTTCGTTCCGTTCCGCTCCGTAGCCGCCGTCGTGAGACGGCGCTCACTCGCCCGCTTCCGCTCACCCCATTCGCCACGCCATTCAGCGCGGACTCACGTCCGCGACTACTTCATCGTTCCGTAGCCGCCGTCGTGAAGACGGCGCTCACTCGCCCGCTTCCTCTCACCCCGTTCGCCAACGCCATTCAGCGCGGACTCACGTCCGCGGCTACTTCATCGTTCCGTAGCCGCCGTCGTGAGACGGCGCTGACTCGCCCGCTTCCGCTCACGCCGCCTTCTCCTTCGAATCCTCCCCGGATCTTCCTGCCCCCATTTTCCTGCCCATCCCTCCCAGGTATCCCTTCCCCTCACCCCGGACCGCACCCCGATTGCATCCGGTAGATCGTCCCCTCCTTCAACGCCTCCCACCCCCCCTCGGCCTCGAGGAACTCCGGCTCTTGCAGCAAATGCCGGCGACGCGCATCACGACGAATCAAGCCCCGCAATCCATCCACCCGACTCGACCACCCCGTGCCCTGCGAGAACTCCATCGCGTGGAACTGGGTTTTGTACAAAGCCCGCTCCGAATAACAGGTTCCCAGATACAGGTGAGTGTACCCAGCCCCCTGAAAGTGTCGGACCGCCAGGGTCATGATCGCCAATCCAAGACTGCGGTTCGGATGGGCCCGGTCGTAGAACGCGTAGTAATAATGCGCCATCCGGAGCGGCTCGAGGTACATCAGCACCGCTCCCACTTCCACCTCTTCCCCGCCGGCTCGCGTTTCGACGCACCGAAGGAGATGCGTGATCACCCGGCCGTGCATCAGCGCGTCGAGCCGTTCCCCGGGCATGATTCCGGCCCCAAACCGTTCCTCGGCGAACGCCAGCCATGCGGAGCGTCGTTCCGAGGTGTAGACGTAATCGGCGCGCGCGCACACCTCCACCCGGAGTCCGGCGGCCTTGCGCAGGATGCGGCGGTTCTCCGAGGACGGCCGGAATTCCGACAGCCGCACCCGCAGTTGCCGGCACAACGTGAAACGATCGAGGTCGGGCGAAGCGGGATGGAACCCGGCGTCGTACAGATCCGCCGGTGTCTCGTGCGGCTCGGGCGTCGCCCAGACCACGTACGGATAGAGGTAGCGCGAGTAATCCGGATCGTATTCGGAGAACAGCAACTTCATTCCGCGGCAAAGACTGGATCCCGCCCGCGACCTCGCAAGCGCCGATCACGCCATCCCTCGTGCCCCTGTGCCCTTCTTCAGTCGACAAGGCATCTCACTTCCTGCCACCCCCCCGAACCTCGTTGAGTGCCCCCTGATTGTGTCACGGGCGCGGGGGTGGCACCAAACCGCCTGGGCCACCCAGCCGGGGTTCCCCTGGCCGTCGTGGACCTCGCGGTCCACCCGGTCCACCCAACCCCGGGCCCAGCACCGGGATCACCGGCGTTCGGGTCCCGGCCAGCTCCCCGTCCACGTTCTGCCAGCGTGCCTGAATCCAGCCGGCCAACGTGCCATCCTCTCCGCGAGCCGGATCCATCCCACGAGGCGGACCAAGCCCGGAACGGCCGAAGTCTGCGCGCGGCTCTTCCCCTCGGCGCGCCGGACCAATATCGGCTTCGCCCAACGCCACACGCCGAAACGCCGCTTCCACCAACGGCGAGCTTCCGGCCATCGCCGGGCGCACAACGTCCGCCAGTTGGGACGCCAATCCAATCAGCTGATTGGTCTCACACACCCCCGCTTGGAGTCGCTCCACCTCCTGACGATAGGCCTTCGCCCAATCGCTCTGGGCCAGGACGCGTTCGATGAGGCGATTCGGTGCCGCTTGCGGCCGCAGAATGCTGAACTCGCTTTGCCGTGACCGGGGACCCACCCCCGGATGGCCGCCGAACGCTTCGTTCAAATCCCAGGGGATGAAAGTCGTCCCAACGCCACCCGCGCGTGGTTGGAACAAGTAGTAGTTGTGGCCATTGCCCACAAAGGAGTCGTAGTTGCCCAACCACGCGGTCATCGCCACAAACCGGAGGAAACCGGGAAGATCGAGGAAGCCACCGAGCTTCTGCCGAAACTCCGCGTCACCAGCCTCAGCAATCAGCCGCGTCAACGCCATGAACCGCGCGGTATCCTCAGCCTTCGCATCCGTCTTGGGATCATACCGGGCCACGTAGGCACTCCAGTCGTCGCCCAGGTATTCCAAGCCACGCAGACGCTCCGGTTTCACCAGCAGCCCCTTGGCCGTCTTAAAATGGGTCTTGAGGAAGTCGGCTTCCACCACCTCCACCAGCGTGTAAACCCCCGCCAGGTGGTTGGTCACCTCGCCCTCGATGCTGAGCCGCACTTTCGCGAACGCGGTGCGCGGCGCGGGCACGCCGGAACGCCGGTATACCTCGTAGGCCAGTGCCTCGCGGAACTGGGTCGCATCATTGACGTTGTTATTGAGCGACAGTTCCTCCGCCCCTAACCAAACGCGCCCCTTGGCGCCACGATTGAAGTCCAATCGCATCGGTCGCTTCCAACCCGCGCGCGACATCGCGTACGACGAATTGCCTTTGAACCGCACGGCGACATTCGTCATGACCTCGCCCCCCGCCTCGAACCGCACCACCGACCACGGATACTCACGCTCTTGCCTCCCTGGCTCAGTGGCACGTCCAGGTTCCCCTGGTCGGATCGGACCCCACCGCTCGACCGGCTCCCTGGGTGTCAGCGCCTCCCAGTCGGTCGCCGTAAAGTGGAGGTGGATCTCGTACATGTTGGTCAGTCCAAAAACCGCCCCCGCCACCCTCCCGCCCACGGCCGTATCCGCACGCGCCGTGAAGACCAACCAAGTCATCAGGATCAGGAGCACCCTGCTCCCCCGGACCCTGCCCCGTGTTAGAGACCCCATGACCATCAGCACATCACCCCCCCGGAACACGCGCCATTCCCAAATCAGTGCGCGAGGCAAACCGTCTGGAGCATCGCCTCATCCCAGGCTCAGGCGCAGGGCGGGTTTCCATTGAACCGTCCTTCCCAGACGCTTCAATGGTGGCGCCCACACGCCGGCGACCAGATCGAACCACCCTCCAGCACCGTCGCCTCAACCCGTTGATCCATCCCAGCGCGTCGAGCCTTCGAGCCCCATGCCAAAACGACTTCCCATGACCTTCGCCGGCGTCGTCGCCCTGCTGTTCGTCGGCGCCTTCGCGCTGGGCATGGCGGCGTTGCTGGTCCTGGGATTCAAGAACGTATGGCGCGCGGTCGCCAGCCGAGGTTGGCCCACCGCACCAGGCGTGGTCGCCAAGGTGGACCTCACGACTTCGACCTCCAGCAGCTCCAGCCGAAAAACCAGTTCCACCACCTACGCCGCCGAGCTCACCATCCGCTATCGTGTGGACCGTCACGAACACGCGACGGACCAGATTCGCTGGGGCCAGACCCTGGGAAGCGGTGATCCCGCGGAAGCCCTGGTCCTCGCCCTGCGCTACCCCGAAGGCCAACCAGTCACCGTTCACTACAACCCAGCCCATCCCGAGGAAGCCGTCGTGAAACCCGGCCTCACCGGCTCCGCCTTTCTCCTCCCCGGCGCCGCGCTGGTCTTCCTTCTGTTCCTCCTGCCTGCCGGCGCCATGATCTGGCGGATGTTCCTGTCCTCAGGTTCCCCCAGGGCTTCCGTCGCGCCCGACCTGAGCCGCTACATCCGAGTCTTCCTCGGCGTTCCCGTGCTCATGGGTGCAGCCATGCTAGCCCATGGCGCGAGGAACCTCGTGCTCGCCTCGCAGTGCCGGAACTGGCCCACCGCGCCTGGTGTCTGGATTCGAGACCTGACACCCGATCGCATCCCGAACCTGGACACCCTCCGGGAACATCGCGGATTCGACTACGTCTACCGTTACGAGACCCGCGCCGGAGCCCGGTACCAATGCCAACGGTGGTTCGGACAGGGAACCGCCACCGGGAACGATTCAGACGCCGAGATCACGCGCGAGTTTCCCCGAGGATCCCCGCTGACGGTCTACCACCACCCCCTGGACCCCGACCTCGCCGTGCTCAGCCCCGGGATCCGGCGGTTCGCCTGGATCCTGCCCGGGGCAGGCTTGGGTTTCCTCCTGTTCGGCGTCGTCGGCATCCTCAGCGTCGGAAGGCGCTGACCCGGGTCCTGCGCTGATCACCGCCGCGGCCGCACCCGGGATGTCGACCCCCTCAGGGCCGCCCGTGGACGCCCTCGCGCGGCACACCGCATTCCTGATCCAGGTTGAAGCCGCCCCGGAATGGCGGTCTGATGAGTGTCGACGGTTGTCCCACCCTGCGACCATGGATTTTCCCGCCACCCTGGCCCGCCAACGCGCCTTCTTCCGCTCGGGCGCGACGCATCCCCAGGAATTCCGGTCGGCACAACTCCACCGCCTGCGCCGCGCGCTCGAAACCCACGAAGCCGATCTCCTCACCGCACTCTACGCAGATCTTCATAAGCCCGCGCACGAGGCCTACTCCGCGGAGCTGGGATTGGTGCTGGGCGAAATCCGAAATGCGCTCCGCCACCTCGGTTCCTGGATGAAGCCGCGCCGCCACCGGGCCCCCTGGCTGGCCTGGCCTTCCCACGGCTTCACGCGCCCCGAACCGCGTGGGGTGGCCCTCATCCTCGGCCCCTGGAACTACCCGGTCCAACTCCTCCTGTCCCCGCTGGTGGGCGCCTTGGCGGCCGGATGCTGCGCCATCCTCAAACCCTCCGAGTACGCCCCGCATACCGCCGCCGTGATAGCCCGGATGATCCGCGCGACGTTCACAGAGGAGCAGGTGACCGTGGTCGAAGGAGGGAGCGATGTCGCGGAGACGCTCCTGCGCGAACGCTTCGACACCGTGTTCTTCACCGGCAGTTCCGCAGTGGGGCGTTCCGTGATGACCGCCGCCGCGCGACACCTGACGCCTGTGACGCTCGAACTCGGCGGGAAATGCCCGTGCCTGGTCTGTGCCGACGCCCCGCTCGCCGTCACCGCCCGTCGCGTGGTCTGGGGCAAGTTCATGAACGCCGGCCAAACCTGCGTGGCACCGGATTTCGTGCTCGTGGATCGCCGCATTTACCCGGCATTCCTCCAGGCCCTTCGGGATGCGATCCTCAGCTTCTACGGGCCAGATCCACGTCAGAGCCCGGACTTCGGCCGCATCGTCAACCGCCGGCACTTCGACCGTCTCACCGCCTATCTCTCCGCCGGCCACCTCGCGCATGGGGGACAGTCGGACCCCGGAACCCTCTACGTCGCGCCCACCCTTCTCACCGACGTGCCACCCGACGCTCCGGTGATGCAGGAGGAGATCTTCGGACCCATCCTGCCCGTGATCGAGTTCGAGAACCTGGACGATGCCCTGGCCTCCCTGCGCGATCGGCCCACGCCCCTGGCCTTGTACCTCTTCACCCGCGACCGGCCCACCCAGCAGCGCGTGATCGAAGCAACGCGATCAGGCGGCGTCTGTGTCAACGACACCATCATGCAGATGCTCGGTCAGGAACTGCCCTTCGGCGGGTTGGGCGAGAGCGGGATCGGTTCCTACCATGGACGCGCCAGTTTCGACGCCTTCACGCATCACCGATCCGTGTTGCGGCGATCGCTCGTCCTCGACCCGTCCTTCCGCTATCCGCCGCCCAAGATTTCCTTCGCGCGCATGAAGACGGCCATGCGCCTGCTCCTGGGTGGTTGATGCGACGGAACCGGTCCCGCGGCCGTTCGCTTCTGCCCAGAAGTGTAGCCAGGGGGACCCCCTCCACCCGTGGACCAAACGTCACCTCGACGACCCTGCCCTGCTGCCGGCGCGGCGTGCCCCTCATCGACCGGAATCCGCTGAGGATCGCAGCCCCTGGCGGCCTTCCGCGACCCGCAGAACCGCGGTGGAGACGGGGCCGGGTATTCCGAAACGATTGAGAGTTCGTACTTCGAGGCGATTGGTTCCGTCGTGAACCGGCCAGGCAAAACGGGCTTCCTGCGGGCGCCAGTCCCCGCCATCCATGCGGGCCTCGTAGTGGTCCAGGTTGGGGGTCAAGGTCTGAGCCCTCACTCCTATCTCGCCCCCCATCGCCCCCAGCTCCAGCGCGGCCTGCCCTATGGGAAAGTACGGATCCACACTCGGCTCCCTGGGTATGACACGTTGGTGCCACGACGTCCCCTCGCACAGCGCATCCTGGATGATGAACATGCCACCATAGTCATGGCCCCGGTCCATGAGGTCCGTGTTGGGGATAAACCCGATGAAGCCGTACTTGTCGAGTTCGTCAGGGTGAATCGCGAGTTCTCCGAAGTCGGGGAACTGCTTCAGAACGATTGGAAGTTCCTCCTTCCGGTACCGCTTTCGTTCCTTGCCGACCACGAAGACGAGGTTTGTCCCTGAGCTGTAAAACCACTCCTGCCGGATCTCAAAGGCATTGAGCGGGGTCCCGTCCCGTTCCAAGTACAGGTTGCTCGTGGGATCGAGCATGACCCACTTGCGGTACTGGTTCGACCAGATCTCAGTCACCGAGTGCTCCGTCGAGCCGCCCACCTTGGCTACCCCCTGGTGTCGCCGAA
>JADLFD010000126.1 GCA_020845805.1 Verrucomicrobiales bacterium
CCCAATTCAATGCGGTGAGCTTCGTTGGAAACCAGGGGGAGACCGGTGCGCTGGTGGTGAACGAAGGCGACTTCATCAAGCGCGGCGCGGCCACGTCCTTCTTCGTGCGGATGGAACTGCTCAATACTGGGCGACTTCAGGTGAGCGAAGGGGCCCTCGAGGTGGGCAGCGGTTTTACCAACACCGGATCCATTCTGGTTTCCCCCGCGGGTCGCTTGGAACTGGGTTCGGGATTCCGTCACGCCCTTAGCGGTCGGATCACCAACCAGGGCTACATCAGAATCCCCGACAACGCCGTGCTCGAGGGCACCTACCAAGCGACGGGCACGACGGAGGTTTCCCGAGCGCAGAGCAGCGCCTTGTTCAACGCCCCCTTCCGTTCGGGGGGCGAGTGGTTGATCACGGGGAGCGCCACCTTCAACGGCGCCACGACGGAGTTCCTGGGTCCCGTGACGCTTCGGGGGGGGCGGTTGATCGTCAATTCACCTACGGAAACCCGTGTGCCCGATCTGCGGTTGGAGGTGGATCCCAGATTCGGGGGGGGGAACCAGATCGGCGGCAGTGGCCTCCTGATTTTCCGGGAGGCGCGCACGTGGACGCATCCCATCCAGTTCATGGACACCGTGCGCGTGCGCGTGGAAGCGCCGACCACGATTCCCACGAACTTCACTGTCGAGGCTGGAGCGAGAGTGGATCTGTTGGCGGATGCGGAATGGACGGGAGGTTCTGTCTCCGGAAACCTGCACCTCGCGCCCAATGTGGTGTTCGATCTCGCCACGACCAACACGGCCACCCTTCGACTGCCTTTTCCCCAGACGGGGACCTTGCGCAAGACGGGCTCCGGGAATGTGTCGCTGCAACGGTTCTACGACCGTTCCGTGACCAGTGGCGACAGCGTGACCAACCGGTCCTTGATCGAGGTGCTGTCGGGCGTGTTGTCGATTCCTTCAGGTGCCCCGTTTTATGTTCAGGAGGCGGGCCGGTTGCACCTGGCCTCGGGGGCCCGGTTCATCGCCGATGCGATGCGTTTCAGGGGGGGCGAACTGACCGGTTCCGGAACCATTTCGATCGTGTCCGATTCGATCAATCGGGGGTGCCATCTGGCGGCCACCGTAAGTCCGGGAAGCGCCGAGAATCCGTATGGCATTCTCTCCTTCACCTTTGCGGGGTCACCCAGCTGGCTGGCCGGCAGCCGGACGATCCTGGACATCGGCGGGTTGGTGCCCGGGGTGAGTCACGATCAGATCGTTGCCGAGCGGGTCCTCGACATTGACGGCGGCACGCTGGAGATACGGACGTCGCCCGGGTTTACGCCTGCGGTGGGCCAGGAGTTCACGGTGATGACCGGCAGCAGCCGCACGGGCACCTTCACCGAGACGACCGGTTTGGACCCCGGAAACGGTCGTCGCTACCGCGTGATCTACGAACCCCGGGCCATCAAGCTCCGGGTCGAGTAGTGGGTCCCGCGGGCGACGCGGATACCCGAGAGAATCGGCGAAGGGCCTCGGGATCCGCCCCGCCGCTGGAGCCGGAGACGGGTTGGAATGGGCGGGGAGACGAAACCCTGACCCGACCGAGTGCGACGTGGTGGATCGGGGCGTGATTGGGGCCCTTGCTGAACCTGATTATCCTGCCATTGAGTGGGGATGAACGGGGACAAGCAACCAGTGGTCGTGGTGGTGGGCGGATCGGGCGGGATCGGGTCGGCCGTGGCGAGACAGCTGACTCGGGATGGCATGCGAGTGGTGACCACCGGTCGTGACGAGGAGCGGCTCCGGGCCCTCGGTGCGGAGACCTGCGAAAAGACGTTCCAACTCGAGGCCCGGGACGCGAGTGCGGTCGAGGCACTATTTCAGGAGGTGTACGCTTCCCACGGGCGTCTGGACGGCGTGGTTCATTGCGTCGGATCGATCCTGCTGAAACCCGCGCACCTGATCACCGACGACGAGTTCGCCGAAACCCTGGCCGTGAACCTGACGACTGCCTTCAACGTCCTGCGCGTTGCCACCCGACTGATGATGCGTCAGCCCACTGGCGGAAGCATCGTGCTGTGCTCCTCCGTGGCGGCGCGGCGCGGGCTCGTGAACCACGAAGCCATCGCGGCGGCCAAGGCGGGCGTGGAGGGATTGGCGCTCTCGGCGGCGGCCAGCTATGCGCGCTACCGTGTTCGCGTGAATTGTGTGGCGCCCGGTCTGACCCGCACTGGGTTGACCCATGCGCTCACGCAAAACGAGGCGGTGTCGAAGGCGTCCGCCGCGCTGCACCCACTGGGGCGCCTCGGAGAACCGGAGGAAGTGGCCTCGGCGATCTGCTGGCTGCTCGACGCCCACCAGGGGTGGATCACGGGCCAGGTGCTCGGAGTCGACGGCGGTCTCGGCAGCATCCAGGCGAGGGGCTGACATGCAGAACGCCAAAGGCCAAGGCGACCCCGAAGGGGCATCCCCCGGGCGCGATCTGAACGGACTGCGCCTGGGATTGTGCTGCCAGTTTGCCCAGGAGCCGATCAAGTTTCGGACCACCACCGTCACCGCGATGCTGCGTCTCCCGCGACTGGAACGGTTGGCGCGGCTGAGCGCATTGTGTCGCAGCAACGCGGACGCGCTGCTGGCTTCCCTTCAGTACTGCGCGCGGCACGGCATTGGGGCCTTTCGGGTGAACAGCCAGGTGCTGCCGGTGAAGACGCATTCCGAAGCCGGGTATGCCATGGCCGATCTGCCGGGAAGCGCCGCGATCGTGGCGCGATTTCGGGAGTGCGGGGCCTACGCCCGCGAACATGGCCTGCGTCTGTCGTTTCATCCGGATCAATTCGTGGTTCTCAATTCTCCCCAACCCCGGACGCTGGCCCACTCCTTGGCGGAATTGGAGTACCAGGCCGAGGTCGCGGAATGGATCGGTGCCGACACCCTCAATCTCCACGGGGGCGGGGCGTACGGTGACAAGACCGAGGCGCTACGCGTTCTGCGCCAGCAGATCGAGCGGCTCCCCGATCGAGTGCGGTCGCGGCTCACGTTGGAGAATGACGACAAGGTCTACACTCCGTCCGACCTCCTGCCGGTTTGCTCGGACACGGGGGTGCCTTTGGTTTACGACGTGCATCATCATCGTTGCCTGCCCGACGGTCTGAGTGTGGCTGAGGCCACGGAGCACGCCCGCCGTACGTGGAAGGGCGAGCCTTTGTTTCACCTCTCCAGTCCGCTCGAAGGCTGGAGCGGGCCGAAGCCGGAGCGGCATCACGACTACATCGACGCCGCGGATTTCCCGAGCGAGTGGAGGGGTTGGCCGCTCACCGTGGAGGTGGAGGCCAAGGCCAAGGAACTGGCGGTCGCCCGACTCCTCGCCGACCTCGTCCCCGCCCGTGCGACCAGACCCTAGAGACCGGCCTCGGGAGAGGCATGGAGGAGGAACCCGGTTTACGAATGCGGCGCCCGGGTCGGCGCGCGCGGATTGCGCTGGGTAGGGGCGGGACGAACGGGACCTGGAGCAGATGAGTGCGGGCATAGGTTGACATGGGCTTCGCCGGCTTCGAAGCATGCGGGGATGCGTCCCTTGAAGATCGTGGTGGCCTGGTGGC
>JADLFD010000127.1 GCA_020845805.1 Verrucomicrobiales bacterium
GCGGGAATGTCGACATGGTCGTAGAGATAACGCTCCAGGGCGGGTCCGGTGAGATCGAGCCCGTTGATGAGTTCCTGGAGATCGTTGTTGTTCTCGGACCGGCGCGTCTTCTTCTCCACCCCCGAATTGCCGGTGTTGCCCGCATCTTTGTTCAGGGTGTTGGCGTACACCTTGTACAGCGCCCCGTCGGGATTCAGCCCCGCGCGTTCGAGATAGGTCTCGTCCGCGTCCTCCACCAGGTCGGCGGTGCTGAAAAACGCGCCGTTGTGCTGCACACGCACGGTATAGGCAAAGTGCGCCGCGACCCCCGACCGCCGCATTACTTCATAGGCCAGCACGTGACGGACCTTGGACTTGTCCGCCCAATTGCTCAGCAGATCGATGTCGGCCACCCGCGGAGCATTGGTGCTCCACTGGAAATGATGACCGCGATTGAAATCGAGGTTGTAACTTTTCTTGGGAAACCCCGCCGAGGACTGCCCGTGGACCGTGAAGAGGACGTTGTCGTAAAACTCGCCATCGTAATAGACGGCACCGCGCGCTCCGGCGGTCGTACCGGCCCGGGCCACGTTGGTGGTAAACCAATGCAGCACCGGCAATGCCGTCTGCAGAGCCGGATCCTGGGCCACCGTGCCGTAGTACTGGTCGGCATCGAGCGGATCGTGATACGCGGGAGCGGTGGTGTTGACCCCAACCCGGTCGGACGCCACCACGCGCCAGCGTGTCATCTCCCCCGGAGCCAGCGCCGCGGCGGGAATCGTTGCGCTCCAAATCCCATCGTCCGCCACGGCGTCGCCCCCCGTCCCGTCATCGACCATCCCCGCTCCCGTCTCCGCCGCGAACATCCGGCGGTAGAACAAGCGGACCGTGCCCACCGCGTCATTGGTGGGCAGCACCTTCACCGCGATCGTCAGCGGACCCGTGGTCGGGGCGGGCGGATTCAGCGCCATCGGCTGGATCACCGGGCCGGCACGGCGTCCGTTGCCATTGGGAGCCCCCGGCGTGGGCACGCGAAAATAAGCCCAGCCCGGCGCGGCAGCGGTGGGATCAATCCCGAAGGATTCCCCCGGCAACTGGGGAGGGTACCCGGGCGCAAACGCGCTGACCGCGGTCACGCCGTCCGGACCCAGCAACGCCAGGTATTCGCCGGTGGAAGAGAGCTGGAAGTCCGTATGCAACGGGCCAGCGGGATCGGAGCGGTCCTTGCCCGAGGCGAACACGACCAGGTAACCGCCAGCGGGAAGAGTCACCGCAGGAAACACCCACTTTTGCGGGTTCGTGGGTGCGTCGGTCAGCGAATACCCGGCCAGCGACACCGGCACGCCGTCCGGATTGTGAATCTCGATCCAATCCGGAAAATCCCCGTCGGCATCGGCCAACCCCGCCTCATTCGAGGTCTGGAACTCGGTGATCCGAGGCGCACCAAAACCCGTCGCGCCACTCCCGAGGAGCAGCCATCCCAGGAGCCAAACGAGTGGCCATCGGAGTTTGCGCAGCGGCACTGCGTTGCCCTACTGCCCGTCCTGTCCGAAAGCAAGGTCCGGGTTGGCCAACACCCCCGACCGGCCCTCGCTTCCCTCCGCGCTTGCCCCGCGCGCCCGCGTCCAGTAAGCCCACAGGCCGTCATGATCAACGTCGCTGTCATCGGTCTGGGGTTCATGGGCGTCACCCACATCAAGGCCTACCGCAAAGTGCCGGGTGCCCGCGTGGCGGCCATCTGCGACGCCTTCAAACTCCCCGCCGACGGCGTCCTGACCAGCGTGACCGGCAACGTCGCGGATCCCGATCCCGTGCGCCTCGACCTCACCCAGGTGCAGGCCACCAAGGACTACCGCGAAATCCTCGCCAATCCCAACCTCCAGGCCGTCGACATCTGCCTGCCCACGGCCCAGCACGTCGAGGTGGCCACCGCCGCGCTCGCTGCCGGCAAGCACGTGATCTGTGAAAAACCCCTGGCCCGCACCTCCGAGCAATGCCGCGTCCTCGTGGAGGCCGCGAGCCGAGCCAAGGGCTACTTCATGCCCGCCATGTGCATGCGCTTCTGGCCCGGTTGGTCCTGGCTCCGTGAAGCGATCGCCGACCAACGCTACGGCCGCGTCCTGGCCGCGCGCTTCCGGCGCGTGAGCGGCCCTCCCGGCTGGAGCAAAGGCACCTACTTCAAAGGCGCGGAATCGGGCGGCGCCCTGCTCGACCTCCATATCCACGACACGGATTTCATCCAGTTCCTCTTCGGACGGCCCAAGCGCGTCTTCTCGCGCGGGCTCAGCCGCTTCAGCGGCGCCATCGACCACGTGGTCACGCAATATGACGTCGACTGCGGCGCCACGGTGTCCGCCGAGGGCTCCTGGCTGATGAGCGAAAGCTTCGGCTTCAATATGGCCTACACGGTCAATTTCGAGCGTGCGACGGCGGACTACGACCTGAGCCGCGGCGCCGAGACGCTCAAGATCTTCGAGGATGGCCAGAGCGCACGCGTCGAGACCCTCGCGGGTGACGACGGCTACGTGGGCGAACTCACGCACTTCATCTCCAGCATCGCCGCCGGCAAGCCCCCCACGCTCGTTACTCCCGCCGATGGAGCCGGCGCCGTGGAGATCTGCGAGGCGGAGGAAAAATCCGTGCTCTCGGGTCAACCGGTGACGCTGTAGTCGCCGCCCGCCATCCCGTCCCCGGCTCCCCACCGAATGCCCCTGGCTCCCCTCGCACCGCGCCCTTCGGCCGCGTGCCCGCGGTGCCTCGCCCCCGTGTGAACCCCGACACCCCCCAACCCGCCGTCGCCGGGGCTCTCTCCGACCCCGATGCCATCGTCGTGCACGGGGCGCGGGAGCACAATCTGAAGAACCTCTCGGTCGCCATCCCGCGTGGGCAACTCGTGGTGGTCACCGGGGTGAGCGGTTCTGGCAAAAGCACCCTCGCGTTCGACCTCATCTTCGCCGAGGGCCAACGCCGATTCCTCGACTGCATGAGCGCCTATGCGCGCCAGTTCGTGGAACAGCTGGCGCGTCCGGACGTCGATTTCATTTCCGGCCTGCCCCCCACGGTCA
>JADLFD010000128.1 GCA_020845805.1 Verrucomicrobiales bacterium
CAGGTCGAAACGGCGGAGTGTCTGCCGTCGCGGGTTCTGGTGCTGGGCTCGCGACGCGATCGCTCCACACCCGCCGCCGTCCTGGCCGCCGCGCGCCGCGCCTTCCGCGGATGGCCGGTCCCCCTCGGTGCCGGCACCGATGCCGATCTCTACCAACTCAATCTCCAGCGCCCGCCGTCCGAGGCGGATTTCGTCGCCTGGACCATGAACCCACAGGTGCATGCCTTCGACCTTCGAAGCATCGCCGAGACCCCGGAAGGCGCCCGCGCCCAGGTGGAAAGCGTGCGGAGCTATTTCCCGGGAAAGCCGCTCTGCGTCTCGGCCGTGAGCCTGCGCCCGCGGTTCAATCCCGTCGCCACCGGACCCCGGTCGCCCGTCGAGGAAGGGGAACTGCCCGCGTCCGTCGATCCGCGGCAACCTTCGCTCTTCGCTGCGGCCTGGACCCTGGCCATGCTCGCGGCCCTGTCCGAAGGAGGCCTCGACAGCGCCACGTTCTTCGAGACAACCGGTTCGCGGGGCGTGATGGAAACCGCGTCGGGACCGCTCCTGCCCGATCGCTTCCCGTCGTCCCCAGGTGTGGTCTTTCCCCTCTACCACGTCCTCGCCGATGTCGCGGCCTTCGCGGGTGCGGACGTCCTGGAAACCACCTGCCACGGTGCGCGCGATCTGCACGCCCTGCTGTTGCGCCGACCCGGGCGCACGCGGTTGCTTCTCGCCAACCTCGCCCCCCACCCGCGCCGCACAATCCTCCAAGTCCCTGATCGAATCGTACTGGCGCGTTCACTCGAGGTTTCGACTACCATCGAGGCCATGTCCCGTCCCGCCAAGTTCCGTGAGCGCTGGCTGACTTGGGCCGGCCCGACGCTCGTCGTGCCCGCTTACGGCGTGGTCACCCTCGACACTCCACCGGAGCAAGGCCAAGCCCGCGCCTGAGCTTTCCCCGCCATGGACGCCCCCCTGCTCCAGATGCGCGGCATGCGGAAGTCCTATGGCGGCGTGGAGGTGCTCAAGTCCGTGGATTTCGAGGTGCGGGCCGGAGAGGTGCACGCGTTGTGCGGCGAGAACGGCGCGGGCAAGAGCACGCTCATGAACCTCCTCGCTGGCGTGGTCGCCCCCGACGGAGGCGAGATCACGCTGGGAAACACGCGTTGCGCCGCGTTTGCCCACGCCCACGCCGCCCAAACGGCTGGCGTCGGCATGGTCTTCCAGGAACGCAGCCTGTTCGCCCCGCTCACCGTGGCCGAGAACATCTATGCGGGCCGGCAACCGACCCGGAGTTGGGGCGTCATCGACCACGCCCAAATGATCCGTAACGCCGAGCGACTGCTGGCCGAGACCGCGCCCGACATCTCCCCAAGGGAACGACTGCAGGACCTCTCGCCCGCCCACCAACAAATGGTGGAAATCACCAAGGCACTGTCCCTCGACGCCCGTATCCTGATCCTCGACGAACCCACCGCCGCGCTCACCGAAACCGAAACCACACGCCTCTTCGACCTCCTCCGCCGCCTGCGATCACGCGAGGTCGGCATCGTCTACATCTCGCATCGCCTGGAGGAGGTCTTCCAGATCTCCGACCGCGTGACCGTGCTCAAGGATGGCGCGTGGCAGGCGACGTTGCCCACGCACCACACCACTCCCGACGAACTGATCCGACTCATGGTCGGCCGCGGCCTCGCCCCCTCCCCGCCTCCTCGCGCGAACACGGTCCCGGCCGGCCCCCCTCTGCTCGAGGTGCGCCGGATCTCGGATCCTCCCGGCCTCGCTTCCCCGTGCCTCCAGGAGATCTCGTTCCAGGTGCGCGAGGGCGAAATCATCGGCCTCGCCGGCCTGGCGGGTGCCGGCCGCACCGAAACGGCGCTGACCCTCTTCGGTGCGCGTCGATCCGCGCAAGTGCTGGTGGAAATGGCAGGCCAGCCGGTGTCCTTGCGGTCCCCCAGCGAAGCCATCGACGCCGGACTTGGCTACGTGAGCGAGGACCGCAAGGAGAGCGGGCTCTTCCTGGACATGAGCCTCCGTCGCAACGTGAGCGCCGCCAGCCTGACGCGGTTCGGACGCTGGTGGTTTGATGACGCAGGCGAGAAACGCGTCGCCGAGGAACGCCGCACCTCCCTGCGCATCGCCTGCCGTGATGTCGAGCAGGACACCGCCCACCTGAGCGGCGGCAATCAGCAAAAAGTTCTCCTCGCACGCTGGCTGCAAGTCGACCCGCGCATTCTGATCGTCGACGAACCCACGCGCGGGGTGGACGTGGGCGCCAAAGCCGAGGTGCATCGGCTGCTGCGCGATTTTGCCGCGCGCCCCGGGCACGCGGTGCTCGTGATTTCCAGCGACCTCCCTGAGATCCTGTCGCTGGCGGATCGGATCTACGTGATGCGCGCCGGCTGCATCGCGGGTGAACTCTCCCGCGCGGAAGCTTCCGAGGAGGCCGTGATGCGCCTCGCCGCGGCGCGACAATCCCCAGCCCCTCTCCCCTCGTCCTCCCAGGATCGCCTCGCGTGAGCCCGCCCGCCGCCAACGCCTCGCCGCGCCGTGTCGGGCTCTCCCGCGAATCCGGGCTGCTCCTCCTGCTCGTGGTGACCGTCGTCCTGTTCCGCCTCCTGTTCCCGGTGTCCTGGCAGCAGTTCGCCACCTTCGACAACTTCGCTTCGGTGGTCCGCAACATGGCCTTCGAGGGCATCCTCGCCCTGGGCATGATGCTGCTCATGATCGGAGGCACCTTCGACCTGAGCGTCGGAGCCCTCGCTTCCATGGTCGGAGTGGTTACCGGCTGGCTCATGAAAGAGGCCGGCTGGCCCGTTCCCTTCGCGGTCGCGACCGGGATCGCCTTGGGTGCCGCCAGCGGCTTCGCCAACGGAGTGGTGGTGGCCAAGGTGCGGGTCAACGCCCTCATCACCACGCTCGGCACCATGGGCATCTTCTCGGGCGTCGCCCTGCTCATCGGAGGGCCGGGCATCACCTTCCTGCCCCCATCGTTCGCGCGGCTCGGGCAAAGTGAATGGCTCGGCTTGCAGGCTCCCGTATGGCTGCTCGCCGTCCTCGCCCTCGGAGCCCATGTCGCTCTCGCTCACACGCGCTTCTTCCGGCAGTTCTATTACCTCGGCTCCAATCCCAAGGCCGCGTATCTGAGCGGCATCCCCGTGGAACGCCTCCAGATGCTGGGCTTCGCACTCATGGGTCTGCTCGCCGGTCTCGCCGGGATCGTCTACGCCGCACGCGTCGCCACCGCCAGCAGCACCATCGGTGTCGGCAAGGAACTCGGCGCCATCACCGCTTGCATCCTGGGCGGAGCCAGCCTGCAAGGCGGGCGTGGCACGGCCTGGGGGGCGCTGCTGGGCGTGCTGTTCGTCGCGCTGCTCCAAAACATGCTCCTCATCAAACAGGTCCGACCCGAATGGCAGGGGATCATCCTGGGCGCCGTGCTGGTGTTCGCCGTCGGTGTCGATTCCCTCCTCAACCGCAAGCAAAGCCGCTAGCTTTCCCTCTCCAGTCCCCTGCCCCGTCGCCGCCATGAAACCACTCCTCACCCGCCGCTCGCTCCTCCAACTGGCCACCGCCGGCGCCGGCACCGCCGCCCTCGGCTCACTCTCCGGCTGCGAACAACCCCCCGGCCCGCAGGCTACCCCCGCCCCCGGCACCCCCGCCAACCACACCCACGAGGAGTACGTCTGGCTCTCCGCCAACGCCAACCTCCCCCTCTTCACGCGCCACGATCATCCCGCCCTCCAACTCGCCGGCCGTGAACTGGGCGTCCAAGTCACCATCGCCGGCCCCAGCTCCGTCGATATCCCCGGCCTCGTCGCTGCCCTCGAGCAAACCACCGCCCGCAAACCCGCCGGCCTCATGGTCGTCGGGTGGGACCCCAGCGCCCTCGTCCCCCCCATCAACGCCGCTGTCGCCGCCGGAATCCCGGTGGTCTGCGTCGACGCCGATGTCCCCGCCAGCCGCCGACTGGCCTTCATCGGCACCGACTGGTTCGAGATCGGCGTCCGCCAGGCGGAAGCCATGGTCAAAGCACTCGCAGGGCGTACGGGCAAAGTCGCGCTGCTCGGCCTCATCGAACAGGAGATCGATCAACGCGCCTTTGCCGGGTTTCGCAGCGTGGCGGAAAAAGCCGGGCTCACCTGCCTCGATCCCCAGCAGGACAAGGGCAACACCGCCGAAGCGACGCGCGTCGCCGCCGGCCTGATCCAAGGTGTCCCCGACCTCGTCGGCATGGCCGGCTTCGATAGCGAAAGCGGGCCCGGGATCTCGCAGGCCATCAAGGAGGCCGGACGCACCGGAAAGATCGTGGCCACCTGCGTCGATGCCGAGGAACCCCACCTGCGGTTCGTGCAGGAGGGCATCCTCACCGCCTGCGTCGGACAAAAACGCGAGCTGTTCACCTACCTCGGCGTCCGCGCCCTCTTCGAGGCGCGTCACTCGCCGCTCCGCTTCACCAAGAATGATTCCGCCGCCGGGATCTCCCCCATCGCCGCCTTCTACAATACCGGCACGTACACAGTCACCCGCGAGAACCTCGGCTTCTTCCTCTGACTACAGCCCCTCCCCAAACAGGTTCGCGAGCCGCGCCGCGAGCTTCCGCCGCGCCACCGCATGGGAGAAGTGCTTCCGGCCGAGATCAAAATTGATCGCCGCCCAGTCCCGCCGCCGCGGCGGATCTTCGAGCAGGGCCCGCACTTCCTCCACCGTCTCGCGCGTCACCAGTTGGGGGATCTTGACGGTCCGAAACCCCAGGGGATCGATGTCGCGCGCATACACGGCGTAGAGGTTCACCACCACGGGCTTCGAAAAATAGATCGCTTCCAGAAAGGCATTGCCGAATCCCTCATAGTGACTCGGGTACGTCACCAGGTCGGCGTGCGGATAGACGTCATACAGCGTGTAGATCTTCCGCCCGTCCGCCGTCCGGCCGCGCGTCTCCCCCACGCGGTCGGCGATGAAGTGCACCTCGATGCCCGCTTCATGAATCCGGTCTCGCAGCATCTCGAGATACCCGTTGCCCTCGTCGCCCGCCGCGTGCGAGATCACCAGCTTCGCACGCGGATCGCGCAACCGGCGCACCAGTTCGATCGCATGCTCAATACCCTTGCGCGGCACCACCCGCGTGGGCTGCAGGATAAGCCAGTCCGACGCGGCCACGCCGATCTCCTGTCGGAAATCCGCGTTGTACTCGTCGACCCCCGGGGGCGGCGTCTCGAAATCGAGCACGTTGGGAATGATCTGGGAGGGGATGCCCAGGCGCCTCGCGAGCTCGCGCTGCGCCATGGAGTTGATGACCACGTGCTCCATCCGCGACAGCGCAGGCGGAAACGCCGCCTGCAGATAGTCCCCCACCCCGTTGAGCGCAAACCGCTCACGTTCCCAGGCGAAGTCGTGATGGTGCGCAATCACGGGCAGCCCGGTCTCGGCGATCACCTCGGTCATGGCCAGTCCCAGCGGCACGTGCATGGGGATCGCCAGAATGTTCTCGGGAATCAGCACTTCCAAGGCGTACCGCTCGATGAACCGGTAGAGCTCGTCCTTCACCCGCTCCTTGATCAACTGGATCGTTTCCGTCACCCCCCGCGATCGATGCGAAACCCCGAATAACTGCGCCTGGATGCGCTCCACCTCGGGGTGAGCAAAGTAGAGCAGCGGCGCGGTGTGCCCTTTCTCCGGCGGAGCGTCCAGAAGCCCCGCCATCCAGTAGCAGTCATGCCCCAACCCGGCCAGGATCGACGCCCACTTCCTTGCCTCCAGCGTGACGCCGTCGGTGCCGGAAAACCGCGTGGAGATGAACCCGATGCGCCGGGGCGCACCGTGGGGCAACAGGCAGGTGAGATCACTCATGAGAGATTTCCTTTGTCGAACAGCCAGTGACCCAGTGACTCCCAGTCCAACCCCGGCCGGTCGGCAATGCGCCAGGTCTGCCAACCGAAGGCGCGCGCGGGCTGCACGTCGTTATCCTCACGGTCGCCCACCATCAGCACCGCTCCCGGCTCCACCCCGGCCCCCGCCAACCGCGCGGTCAGCCACTGGAACACGTGCGGATTGGGTTTGCTGAAGCCGCTTTCAAACGACCAAAAACAAAAGCCACGGTCGAAATCCGCCAGCGAAAGCGCCTCCGACCGCAACGCCGTCTCCAACTCAGTCCACGTGTACGCCTGGGCATTCGAAGCAATCCCCAGCCTCACGCCGCGCTCGCGCAACCCGCGGAGCACCACCGCACTTCCCGGCATCAGCCGCAAGACCCGCGGGATCCCCGCCAACTTGGCCGCGAACTCCAACTCGTCCTCCCGCCTCAACCCTGATGTCTCAGGTACCGCCTCCACCACCACCTCGGGCCAGCACACCTCGGGATTCGCAACCCCGCGCTCGATCGCCCACGCATGGTGTCGGGCAATGACGCGTTCCAAGTCCTGAACCACCTGCGCGTAGGCCCGGGGCGGCGCGCCGCCGAAAACCTCATCCCACAAGGCCACCCATCGCGCTTCACGCTCGAGCGCGTCCGGCACCGGGCCCACGTCCAGCAGTGTCCCGTACACATCGAAGATGACGACCTCGACCTTCATGGCTGACAACTCCACAGCAGGGGATAGAGGTTTGCCGACTCCACCTTGCGCTGCAGCAACTCGCGCTGCGCGCGCACCACCGCGTCCTGCGATACCGGACGGCGACCTCCGCCCCGCGCCTTCAGCAGGCCTTCAAATCGTTCCCCGTAGGCCTTGGTCCCCAAAAACTCCGAGGCCGTCGACGGCCACGTCCCCGGTCGCAACCGCCCGCGGGAGGCCAACTCCCTCCACGCGACCAAACACGGGTTCAGCGGCGCGCAGGCCGCCCACGATTCGTCCACGGAACAGCCCAGCACCTCCAACTGCGCGCGCAGGGTCAAACGACTCATGGGAACTGCGGCCGGCACCGCACCCGTCGCCACCAACCACGGCACCCCCGCCATCCGCCGCACCGCGACCGGCAGCCCAGCCCTCCACCGCGCGTGCCGCGCCTCCTGGCGCCGACGCTCCCGCCGCCAGTCGAACAGTGCCGGGGACACCAGGATCTCGCCGTACGAATACGGAAAGGTGAACCCCATCCGATCGAGATCGGGCGACACGTTGCGCAGCGCGCGGGCCACCAACGGCCGCCGCGCCGCGCAGGCTTCGAGATACGGCAGTCCAAAACCCTCGACCAAGGAGGTCAGCATCACGGCCTCGCTCGCCGCCATCAGGGCGCGGACCTCAGGGCCCCGCGCACCCTCACGGGCCAGGACTCCCAGCTCGAGCGCCCAGGACTCCTTCCGCGCACGATCCGTCAACGCACGCGCATAGGCCTCCTCGTCGGCGGAACTCACGCCCCCAGTCGTGACCAGGCACGCCTCGGGACGCAACCAACGCGTCAGCAACAGCGCTTCCGCCACATTCTTCCTCCGCAACAATCGACACGGCAGAATCCAGACCGGTCCCACCGCCCCCACCCGCTCCCTCAGCCATCGCCGCGCCTGTCGCACCTCGGACGCGGCACAGGGGGGAAGCTCCTCGACCGGATTGGGCAGCCACCGCGCCCGCGTCCCAAAGGCGCGCACCAGCGGAGCTGCATCCTCGCCATTGATGGCGGCATGGCGCATGCCCGCCGCGGGCGACAGAATCCAACGCGCTGCGTCCGCCAGCGTTCCCAGACCCGCCCGCTTCAGCTCCGGCCAGCGTTGCCATCGGTTGTCGAACCACCAGTCGTGATGATGAAACACCAAGCGCCACCCGTACCGCTCCCC
>JADLFD010000129.1 GCA_020845805.1 Verrucomicrobiales bacterium
AGCTGCCCGCGACCATCCCCGAGAACTCCACCTACGGCGCCAGCATCCCCATCGACCTCGGTGACGTTCCGACCGGGCTGTACACCGCAATTCTGGAATTCGGCATGTTCAAGCCGGATGCCAATGGAAAGTACACCAACGGCCGCTTCTTTACCTACACGCAGCCCTACGCGGTCGTGAACTCCCGGGACGGCTTGTTCGGTGCTGGCTGGGGGATGGGCGGACTGCGGGAGCTCTACCTCGGCGACGGTGGCGTGCTCCTCGTCGACGGCAACGGAATGGAGGAGATCTTCCTCGCGCCCCAGACCCTCGGACAACCGTTCACGGCGCTGTCCTCCGCCGACTACGCCGAGTTGCGCCAGCGCGAAGACGGGACCTTCATCCTGCGCGACAAGTACGCCACCGAGTACGAGTTCAACCGCGACGGGAAGATGGTCCTGATGCGCGATCGCAATGGACTCGTGACCACCTATTCGTGGGCAGCCGAACAGTTGCTCAGCATCCGGGACCCCGTCGGCCTGGTGACGGAGTTCAAGTATTCCGGAGCCCAGGTGAGCGCGGTGATCGACCCGGCCGGGCGTCGCACGGAGTTCGGCTACGCGGGAGACAAGAACCTGGCGAGCATCACGGATCCGGACGGATCCCGCCGGACGTTCGCCTACGGTGACGGCGAGTTTGAGCACATCATGGTCAGCCAGGTGTTCAAGCGCGGGAATGATCCGAGCGAAACCTCCGGCCTCAACTTCGTCGAAACCATCCAGTACAATGAGTTCGGGCGGGTCGTGGGTGGCACACGCCTCGACGGCAAGAAGTTCACGCTGACCGCTGCCCAGATGCTGCACGTGGTCAAGACCGAGGACGCCCTGGATCCCCTCGAGCCCGCCAAGACGGTGCTGCTGTCCAAGCTCGAAGGCGAGGACCTCGAATATCGTGCCACCGCCACCTACAAGGGTTTCAATCAGCGGCTCATCACTTACACCATGACCGGCTTCGGCCAGTTCACGTCGTCCAAGGACGAGGCGGACGGCATCAAGACCGAGAACAAACGGCGCCCGGGCGGGGATGGTTACGTGACCAAGGTGACCAATCCCGAAGGCTACGTGTCCGAGTACGAGTACGACCTGTTTGGGAACCTCATCAAGCGCACCGACTATCCCCAGGGCACACCGATCTCGGATGTCTACACCTACGACATGCGCTGGTCCCTCATCCGGATTCACGAGGATGGCGCCGGTCGCACCTACACCAATACCTTCGATTCGCGCGGGAATGTCACCTCCACCCGCATCGAGGACACCAACGCTCCCACAGGATCACCGGACACCGTCACCCTCAATTTCGCCTACAACGACCTAGGGCTGATCACCACGTCCTCTGACGGCGAGGGAAGGACCACACGCTTCACCTACGACGGATACGGTCGCACGACCGCAGTGATCTATGCCGACGGCGCACGCCGGACCTACGAGTATGCGGATCTGACGGGCAATCCCACCACGAGCACCGATGAGGTGGGGGTGGTCATCCGGTCGACCTTCGACCCCATGAACCGTCAGAAGGAGAAATCCGTGTCCAAGGAAGGCGTCGGCTTCTCGTGGTCCATGGACTATGACGCCGAAGGCAACCTGATCCGAGAGGTGAACTCGCGGAAGTTCGTCACCAAGCACACCTACGAGGTCCTGGACCGTGTGGCCTCCAGCACCATCGCTGCGGGCAGTCTGGACCTCACCTATCGCTATGCCTACGAGGCGCGCGGGCTGACCACGCCCTACACGGTGCCGACCAATGCCGAATGGAGCTATCGCCTGGCCCAGGATCCCGCGGGCTACACCACGGCGCAGGTGTTCGATCGCTTCGGGCACATGATCTTCGACATCGATGCCCTCGGGCATCAGACCAAGTTCATTTATAACAAGGCGGGTTACCTCATCCAGCGCATCCAGTCCGATACCGGAGTCCTTAAGTTCACCGTGGACGGTCGCGGGCGCGTCTTGGAACAGACTGGTCCGGAGTCCGAAAGTGTCAGCTACGCGTATGACGGCGCCAACCGCATGATCCGTGAGGTGGTGGCCAACGACAGCGCCAGTGGCGGCAACCAGATCACGCTCAAGCACTACAACTTGTTCGACCTGCCGGGCCTCATCACGAGTGCCACGGACGCGGTCACTCAGCTCGACTACGACCGGTCGGGCAATGTCATCGCCAAGACCGAGGCGCGTGGCACTCCTGCGGCGTTCACGACCACCTTCAAGTACGACGACCGCAACCGCGAGATCAGCCGAACCCTCGGCGGAACCGCCACCATCCATACCGCCTACTGGGACGATGGCAGCATCAGGTCCGTCTCCGATCCGCGCCAGAGCGACTGGGTCACGCGCTACGAGTACGATGTCCTCAAGCGCCTCACCCGCGAGACCGATGCCGCCGGCGGTGTGTGGATCACCGTGCGAGACGGCGAAGGGAACATCACGGAGCGCTCCGATCCGCGGGGCGTGATCTCCCTCTGGAAACAGGACTTTGATGGCGCCAACCGATTGACCCAGGTCCGTGATCCGCTGGGGAATCTCACTAAGAACGAGTACGACGGCGCCGGAAACCTGATCCGGGTGACCGATGCCCGCGGCTACGTGACCAGCAAGACCTACGACGCCCGTCACGACGTCCTCAGCATTACGGACGCTGAGAAGGGGATCAGTCGCATGACCTACGATGCGATGGGACGCCTCGCGACCTCCACCGACCCGCGCGGCGACGGCTACATCACCACCTTCAAGTACGACAAGTCGGGACGCCTGGTTCTGAGGAAGGACGCGCTCGCGCAGGAAACCGTCTACGAGTACGACCGCGCTGGAAACCGCATCCGTGAAACCGGTCCGCAGGGAGCCCGGTACCGGACCGAATGGACCTACGATCGCGGGAGCCGAGTGTTAAGTATGACACGCGCCCCGGGCACGGCCGACGAAGTGGTCGAGCGAAACACCTACAACGCGCTCAACCAGGTCGTCTCGCGCACGGACGGCCTGGGCCGTGTCACACAGTTCGAGTACGACGCGTTGCAGCACCAGAAGTCCATGACGGCGGGCTTCGGCTCCCCGGAAGCGGCGACATGGCGGTACGTGTACGACAAGGCGGGGAACCTCCTCTCCGTGACCGATCCCCGTGGCGACTACTACACCACGGTGAGCACTTACGACGCACTCGGGCGGCTCAAGGATTCCGTGACGCCGGTAGGGACCCCCGCCGACGGTCGCACGGCCAAGGTGACGTACACCTACGACGGTGCCGGGAACATGGTCGCCAAGACCGACCCGCGGAACGCCTCCTGGACGCTCGGTTTTGAGTACGACGGATTGAATCGTCTGACGGTCCGTATCGATCAGGCCGGCGTTCGCACACGCCTGGTCTACGACGCCGTGGGGAACCTCACCGATGTCATCAGTGCCGATGGCCGCACCACCCACTACGACTTCGATGGGCTCCGCCGTCAGGTCCGGATGGTGGACTCCGACGGGGCGACGACGTCGCTCTTCTACGACGCCGTCGGGAATCTCCTGCGCCAGACCGGTCCGCGCTCGAATGCCGAAGGCGGTCCGTACGTGTTCGAGTACAGCTACGATCGCCTGAGCCGGCGTCTCAGCGCGGTTGATCCCGAGAAAGGGGTCACGTTCTTCACCTACGACGCCGGCAACAACGTGACCCTGACCGTGGACGTGCGCGGGTACGAGACCACGTTCGACTACGACTTCCTGAATCGTGTGGTGAAGGTGACCCGCAGCGCGAGTGAGGGCGTGAAGGTCACCGAGGCGTTTGGCTACGACCGGGTGGGGAACAAGGTCTCCTACACCAACGCGCGTGGAGCGGAAACGACTTATGTCTATGACGCTCTGAACCGTCTGCGGCGTCTGGTCGAACCCCCTGCCAACGAAGGGGGCTCCAGGCGCATCACCACCTACGAGTATGACGCCGTCGGCAACCTGCTCAGCATGACGGACCCCCGGGGCGCGTACTACGTGACCAAGTATGCCCACGACGCGGCCAATCGCGTGGTGCGCGAGGAACGCGCTCAGGGCACGGCCGCAGATCCCCAACCGGCCGCAGTGTTCATCACCGAGTACGACAACGCCGGCCAGGTGGTGGCGGTCTATGATCCGCGCGGACGCGACTACTTCACACGCTACACCTACGACCGCCAGTCCCGGGTGTCTGCCATCGAACGTTCCCTGGCTTCGCCCCTGGGAGGCACCGGCGTCAGCCGGGAGAGTTTCACCTACGATCCGGTCGGCAAAATGCTCAGTCGCACGGATGGCCGCGGGAAAACCACCAGCTACACTTACAATGCGCGCGGTTGGATCGAGACGATCACCGATCCCGAAGGTAACAAGAGCACGCTCTCCTATGACGAGTCGGGCAACCTGATCGCGCGGTCGGACACCGACGCCGCTTCCGGCACGGTGCGCTCCGCGGTGTACACCTACGACGGCCTGGGCCGGCGCACCAGCGAATCGCTCAACGGCACCTTCGTCACTAAGTACGAATTCGATGCCTCGGGAAATCTCCTCTTCGTACGCGGACCGCTCGCCAATGCCGAAGGCACCCTTTTCCTGGAAGCCCGGACCTACGACGGCCTCAACCGGCTGACCAGCGTGACTGACCGTGCCGGGTTCACGCGGCGGTTTGACTACGACGCCGCCGGCGACCTGATCCGAGAGATCGATGGCCGCGGTTTCGTGCAGACCATGGCCTACACCCCGGCCGGTTTCCTGGCGCGGTTGGAGGAGCCGTCCGGCACGGAAACCGCCCCCGGGCCCCGGCTCGTTTCGCGCTTCACCTACGATGAGGTCGGGAACGCCGTAACCGTCATCGATCCCCGCGGTGAGGCTTTCGCCATCACCACGATCTACGACGCGCAGAACCGGGCCATCCAAACCACCACCCCGATCGGGGCAGGGGGCGCCGCGGCGATCGAGTTCACGAAGTACGATGGCATGGGCAATGTCGTCGAAACCCGGGATGCCTTGGGTCGGGTGGCGAAGCAGGTTTTCGACGCTCAGAACCGCCGCGTGCAACTCGAACGCACGGTGAGTTCGGGCGGTGTCTCCAAGACATTGCTGGAGATTTCCACGTACGATGAAGTGGGGAACCTGGTCTCGCAACGCACCGCCGGCGGCGAAGGGCATGTGACACGGTTCGTCTACGACGGATTGAACCGGTTGGTGAAGACCACCGACGCGGCGGGCCAGGTGGCGGAGTGGCTGTATGACCGCTGGGGGAACCTGCTCGAAGACCGCGGTTTGGCAGGCAAGGTCGTCTACACCTATGATGCGTTGAACCGGGTGGTCACCACCACCGACGAGCGTGGTGCGGTAACGCGCATGGAGTACGAGGGCATCTCCACGCGGTTCCGGCTGGTCGACGCGGAGGGCAGGGGCACGGTCCGGGTGCTGGACGGCTTGGGTCGCCCCGTGCTGGAGATTGATGCCCTGGGCGGCGAGACGGTCACGCAGTTTGACGCTGCAGGGAACATCACCTCGATCGTCGACAAACGCGGGATTCGCACGGAGTACACCTGGGATGCCCGCAACCTCCTGCTCGAGGAACGACGCGCCGTGGGGACCGCGGCGGCCGTTGCCGCCCGTTACGTGTACGACGAACTGGGCCGGCTGCTGCGCGCCACGGATTTCCGCGGGGACTTCTTCCGCACCGACTACACCTACGACGGCCTCGGCCGGCGGTTGACGATGCGCACCCAGGTGGGCAGTGAGTCGTCTCCCCAAGTGGCCGAAACCGCCTGGGAATATGACGCGGTCGGCAACGTCCTCGCCGAGATCGACCCACGTGGTTTCCGCACCGAGTTTGTCTACGACAGCCGCAATCTGCTCCTCGAAACCCGCGAAGCGGATGGCACTGAGGATGCCCCCAAGGTCGCGGTGACCCTCCGCGAATACGACGACTCCGGTCTCTTGGTGACACTCACCACCCCGCTGGGCCATGTCACCACGTTCGACTACGACCTGGTGGGTCGCGTGATTTCCAAGACGGTGGAAACCGGCGTTTCCCCCGAAGCCCCGGAAGGGGAGCTGACCTGGCGCTGGTCGTACACTTACGAGTCGCATCGGCTGAAGATCGAGGAGACCGATCCCCTCGGTGTGACGGTGAAGACCTTCCACGACGCCAACGGCCGACCGATCCGTGTCGAGGATCCGCGCACGGGGGTGACCACCATCGATTACGACCTGGTCGGCAACGTGCTGAAGCGCTCCAACGGCCGGTTGTCCACCAGCTACGCCTACGACGCCCTGCAACGGCGGGTGTCCATGACCGACGGCGACGGCAAGACCACGCGCTACGAGCTGGATGCGACAGGCAATCTGCTGCGGGAAACGGATCCCCTCGGAAACACCGTCTCGCACGTCTACGACGAACTCGGTCGCCGCATCACGACGATCGACGCGGCGGGCGGACGTTCCGAGTTCCGCTACGACGCGCAAGGGAACCTGGTCAGCACCACGGATGCCGCGCGCACGGTGACCACGTTCGTGTTCGACGCCGGCAACCGCCTGGTCTCGGAGACCACCCGTACCGGCACGCGTTCCTATCAGTACGACGAGATGGGCAACCTGGTGCGCGCCACCGACCGTCGAGGCCTGGTGCTGACCTACGACTATGACCGGGCCAATCGCCGGGTGGGCGAGTCCTGGATCAATGCGGCAGGCGATGCCTTCTATACCGTCGAATCAACCTACGATCTGGAAGGGCGCCTGGTCTCGATCAGCGATGAGATCACCACCGTGACGCGAGAGTACTCCGACGATGCCCTGAACCGGTTGGTCTCGGAGAAGGTGGAGTACGCCGAGGGCGCGCTCGAGACGACCGTAAGCTGGGTGACCGACGCCCTGGGCCGTCCGCTGATCGCGCGCCTCGAGGAAGGGGACAGCCTCGTCGTGCGCAATCTCTACACCTACGACTCGCTGGCCAACCGGCTGGCGCGCGTGGTGCAAGATGGCACCGCGGTGATCACCAAGCGGGTCGATTTCGCCTATCAGCCGGATGTTCCCGTGCTTGCTTCGATCGCGCGTTACGCCAGCGCCGATGCCAGCGCGTCCGTCGCCGTCTCCACGTTTACCATCAACGCCCGCGGGCTGATCACCCGGCTCGAACACCGGATTGCGTCGGGCGCCATCCTGACTTCGTACGACCTCGCCTATTTCGATGATGGCCGGCTGAGCACCATGACCTCGCCGCAGGATGTCGCCACGTACGCCTACGATGTGCGACGCCAGGTGACGGCGGTGCAGCACAGTGACGCCGCGTTCCCGGACGAGAGCTACACCTACGACGCGGCGGGGAACCGGATCGGATCGCATCACCAGTCGGGCGTGCTCATCGGTGCTGACAACCAGATCACCGCCACCAGCGATTCCACCTTCGCCTATGACAACGAAGGGAACCTGACGCGGCGCGTGGATACTGCCGATCGGGAGGTGTACGAGTTCAGTTGGGATCATCGCAACCGACTCACCGCCGTGACGGTGAAGAACCTGGTCGGAGATCTCATTCGCACCATCACCTACCAGTACGATGGTCTGAACCGTCGCGTGTCGGAATCGGTCAACATCGTGGCGCCGTCACCGCGCGAGTCGACGCGCTACTTCGTCTACGATGGCGCCTCGGTCTGGGCGGAGTACCTGGACGCCGACGGCGTGGCCAAGCCCGCGGAGGCGGAGGTGCAGTGGGTGTACCTGCGCGGTCTCACCGCCGATATGCTCCTCGCCCAGGACGGAGGAACGTCGGATTCCGTGCTGTGGATCCTCGCCGACGCCTCCGGCAACGTGCGGGACGTGATCAACAGCACCGGCGGGCTGGAGGATCACATCCGACTCGATGCCTTCGGCATCGTGGTCTCCCGCACCAATGGCGCGCTGGACCAACGCCATTTCCTCGCCGGGCGCGAGTACGATTCGGACACCGGGCTCTACTTCATGCGGGCGCGGTACTACGACCCCGCGCTCGGCCGCTTCATCAGCCAGGACCCGCTTGGGGTCGCGGGCGGGAACAATCGCTACGGATACGCGGGCAACGACCCGGTGAATCGCGCGGATCCGACCGGGATGTTCATGACCAAGGTCGAGAACCTGACCAGCCGCGAGACCCCGTTTGTCGATGCCGACGCGCAGGGCAGCCGCGCGCAATGGATCTCCTTCTGGTCCTTCGGGCATGCCAGCTATGACGTCCAGACGGTGCAGGGCGAGGACGGCAAGTTTGCGCTGGTCGGGGTCACGGACCAGGCGTTGGTGAAGGGTTCGAGCGAGGACAATCTCGCCAACCTCGGCCTGTTCTTCTATGGCCTGGTCAACAAGGGCTTCTACAACATGGGCAAGGAATTGCTCACCATGGCGGCGGATGCGGGACGGACCCTCGGAGTGGTCGATGCCAGCCAGGGTTTCCAGAGCCAGTTGTTCCGGATGTCTGAGAATATCCATGGCGGCAACGACTTCCTGCGCGCCGTAGGCGGCCTGATCGCCGCCCCGTTCGTCGGACTCTGGAGCCTGGGAACCGCCATCGCGTCCGGGGACCCGGAAGCGGCAGGGGAACAGCTGGCCGGTGCGCTGCCGCTGCCTTCGAAGCTGGGACGACTGGGTTTCTCGGGCAGCAAGTGGGCCGCCATCAAGGGCTCGGCGAGCAGCATCTTCACCGCGTTCGTGGATAACCTGAAGCCGCCCTTGCTGAACGAGACCAAGGCCGGGTGGCAGGGCATCCGCTCCTTGTCCAAGGAGATCGCGGGAGGCATCCAATCGGGCCGCTACAAGAACAACGTGCTCGTGTCCCTGGCCATCGCGGAAATCGCCATCGGCAAGCTGGGAGTCACGGGCGCCGCCTGGGCCGGAACCAAGTACGTCGCACGCACCGGGGTCAACCTCCTGAAGTCCGGCATCGAGCGCACGGTGAACCGGGCGAAGGAGATCTACCGCTCAACCTTCAACGAGGCGGCGGGGAAACTCGAGCACCTCAAGGACACCCGCTATGGCACACCGCGTGACCGTGCCGAGGCGAGGATTCAGGACATGCTCGCCGAGAGCGACATGCGCCGCCGCCAACAGGGCATGAGCCAGGAGCAGATGGCCAAGGAGCGCAAACTGGAGGAGGACGTGCTGCGCAAGGATTTCGAGGAATCCTTCATCACCGAGGCGCTCACCAGCGACATCAAGGACATCGTGCGGGAGGATGTCCTGCGCAAGAAGCTGAAGAAGGGCATGTCCCCCGCGG
The DNA here is from genome assembly GCA_020845805.1 of Verrucomicrobiales bacterium. Lineage (GTDB taxonomy): Bacteria > Verrucomicrobiota > Verrucomicrobiia > Limisphaerales > CAIMTB01 > CAIMTB01. Next base: position 9,265 of record JADLFD010000129.1, read on the forward strand.
ATGAAGCGGCGGCAAGGCAGTACGCCGACAAGGCCGCAGCGGATGCGGTGACGAAATTCGAGGCCCAGGCGTTCAATGTGGCGAATCCGGAGCATGTGCCCCAGCTGGACACCCGATACCGGTCCAAGATTTCCGACAAGCGGTTGCTGAAGATGCTGCGCGCCGACGATTCGATCCGCCAGGGCTTCGCCAATGGGGACCCCACGGCGCGTTCGCTGGTCTACCTGTTGCGCGAGGCCAAGGAATGGGGGCCGCTGCGGAAGACCCTGGTCCAGCAGATCCGGGAGGGCCGCACACTCCAGCAGTTCCAAGACATGGGCGCTGTGGATACCGCGACGTTCTCCGCTCTCGAAAAGGCGGCCAAGACCTTCGGCGAATCCCAGGAACTCACCGTGTTCGGCAGCTTCGGCACGGACCTCGTCACCTTCGCCAACCGCCATATGCTCGGGGTGGCCACGCGCGAGGGTAAGATCAACCTGAAGGCCTTGATGGCGACCTACGGCCGCGGCGGCGAGGCCATGGTGCTCGGACGCATCATCCCCGACCTGGGCAAGAAGGGCGGGCCGTTCTCGGATTCGGGCGACTTCGATTTCGCGGTGTTCCGGCAGCGCGATAACTCACTGCCCGGCGGCGAAGCGGTGGTCTGGAATGCCGCCGATCAGACCCTGAATGCAGAAAAACTGCGGGCCTTTTTGCCTGATGATAAGAAGGGGCTTCCGGCCGACTTCGACTACGCCAAATACGAAAACGAAGTTCTCCGTGGCTTCGAAACCAGTTACCGCGGCCGCGCCCGCTTCGGCTTCGACTCCGAGACTGGTTCCTACAAGTTCCTGGGCCGGGTGCAGTCGGTGATCTACGGCGAGGGCGGTGCCGTCCTGCGTGATTTCCCTGAGTTCTTCACGCGCGGCAATTTCGTACAAAAACCGCAGGCCCATATCTCGCATCCGTTCAACCTGGAGAACGTGGAACGCATCGGCTGGTATACC
>JADLFD010000130.1 GCA_020845805.1 Verrucomicrobiales bacterium
CCTACCGCGCCCTCAGCGCGGAATGCACCCACGCGGGCTGTCTCCTCCCCGGATTCACCGCGAACAAGATCGCCGCGTGCCCCTGCCACGGATCGCGCTTCAACGCCGATGGCTCGGTGATCCCCGGCAGCCCGGCGGAGTTCCCGCTCGCCTCCTACGAGGTCCGCCTGGAACCCGACGGCTCTCTCCACATCGCCTTGCCCGACTTTCCACCCGTCGAGTTGTCGCTCTCCCCCCTCACCCCCGCACGCCGCCTTCCCCTCCGCTTTCTCGCGTTGCGCAACGTATCCTACGAAGTGCTCACGCGTTCCGGTCCCCAGAACCCCTGGTTGCCCGCCCCCTTCGCCCTCAACGAACGGACGCCGTTCAACCAACTTGCGGTTCGGGGAGCCGGCATCCCGATCACGCTCTATCTCGACACCCCGGGGCCGGGGGCTTGGATCAGCGTTGCGGCACGCATTCAGACGGTCTGACCTCGTCCACGGCGCCCCGACCCACCTCGGCGGCGAGTGCCCCGCCCGTTCCCTCCTTCCGTAGTCGCCGACGCGCCGAAGGCGCTCACTCCTCCGCTCCCGCTCACTCCATCCGCCACGCGATTCATCGCGGACTTCACCTCCGCGACTCCCCCCTCGTCACCGTCAACGTTGGCAGCCGCGGGGGAATCGAGGTATGCCTTCCCCGCCATGCAGCGCGCCAAGGTCCGTCCCGCCCGTGCCCGATTCCCAGCCTCTCTCGCAGTGACCGTCTTATGTCTCCTGGCCCGCCTGGCACCCGCCGCCACCTTCTCCGCCGCCGAGTACGCCTACCCGCTCCAGCAGGGAATCCGCTGGCAATACGCCGTCGCCGGGTTCGGCACCGTGACACGGGAAATCCGTGGCACCGCCACCCATTTCGCCGGGCGCCCGTCAGTCGGGTTGGTCACCAGCGCCAACGGAACCACGCTCACCACCTACTGGGTGTCGGTGGACAACGGATTCCAAGTGCACCGTGCCGATTACCCCCTGGAGGAAGCCGCCATCTTTCTCGGCTCCCCGCTCACGTATCTGCCCGCCTCGTTTGACCTGGGCCAGACTTATAACTTTTCCGCGCCCTCGGGCATCGGATCCCTCGGCGGTGCAGCTCCGGCGCTCAGCGACGTTTCCACCGTCGTCCTGACGGTCGAGGCCGAGGAACGTGTCACGGTCCCAGCCGGTGCTTTTGACACGGTCCGCGTGCGCCTGGTGGAGGACGGCAGCACCACGCAACGCTGGTGGCTCGCGCGCGGGATCGGGATCGTCAAGTTGTCCTCCAGCGTGGACGGCGAATGGGAACTGAGTTCCACCACCGTCACTCCCGTCGCCAGTCCCCTCATCACTCGGCAGCCGACCTCGCAGTCGGCCGCCCAAGGCGGGACGGTCACCCTCTCGGTGGAAGCCACCGGGGGCGCGCCCCTCAGCTATCAATGGCGTAAGGGCAACGCCGATCTCGCTGGCCAGACCGGCCCAAGCCTGACCTTGGGTCCACTCACGCCCTCCGACGCCGGAACCTACCAGGTACTCGTCACCAGTGGCGGATCCTCCACCCTTAGCGCGGCGGCCACGCTGACCGTGACGGCCGCCCCACCACCGGCCACGCCCCCGCGGTTCACCTCCATCCGGCCGGCCGCCCTCGCAGGATCCCTGGACCTGAGGTTCACCGCGACTCCAGGCCGCTCATTCCAACTTGAGTCCAGCACTGATCTGAAGTCGTGGAGCGAGACACAGGCGGTGGACGCGGCCGGAGCCGAGAGCGTCGTGACCCTCGAACGCCGTGCCGGAGACATTGCGCGCTTCTTCCGCCTGCGCGAAGGCACGTCGGGGGCGGGACAACTGCTCACCATGCCCACCCCCGGCCAGCTTTACCCCGAGGGCACGCGACTCGGCGGCAGCCTCTTCGGCATTGAATTCGCCATCCCCACCGAGTGGAAAGGGGGTCTACGGGTCAACACGCCGCACCTGCTCTTCGGCTCGGACACCCAACCCGGAGCCATCCTGGGAATGATCGGGTTCGCCGGCACCCGCGCCGAACTCAACGCGGATCCTTCGCTGAAACAGGGGTTTGAATCGGACGCCGGCGCCAGCGGCACCGTACGATTCCAGCCCAGCACCGCCTTGCAGGAGGTCGGAACAGACCAGATGCGGGTCGAGTTCACCGGATTCGATCAAGCCGGCCAGGGCTACTGGATGGGTGTCCACTTCGTGCTTCATCCCGATGGTGGCTTCCTGCTGCTGGTGGGGATCACCTCGACCGCCAAAGCCGGCGAACTGCGACCGCAGGTGGAACGCTTCGCCGCCACCACCAAAACCACGCGCCGCGCCACCAACAACAACCTCGTCAACGCCCTGCACGGCCGCTCGTTTCAGTGGGCGGGGGACAGCCGCGACTGGTACAACGGCAACCTCAACGGAAGCGCCTCACTCAGTTCCTGGAGTGAAAAATTCGCGTTCTTCTGCGCCAACGGCACGATCGAAATCAACACCAAGTCCACCGGATACGCCTCGACCCGGCAATCAGGCGGTTGGAGTTCGACCTACATGTCCCTCTCGTATGACAGCAGTACGACCGAGTACGGCCAGTTTGCCGTGGTGACCGACCCGCAGTACGGAGACGTCCTGCTCCTGGCCACCCTCAAGGGATACCAGGTGGCGCCCGTGCGAATCCTTGGGGACGGTCAACTCCTCGTCGGGGATCAGCGCCTCGCGCCGCACGGCGTGTTCCAGTGCGCCGCGCCCTGAAATCCGTCTTCATGAGCACCTCCGCAGTCCCGCCGACCACTCCCACGTGGGATCCCCACGGACGGCTTGGACACGCGGTGCAGTCGGAAAAAGTCCAAACCCGATCCTTCGAAGGAAGTAAGGAGGGAGCCATCCGCACTCGCCGTCCCACGTCTATGCTGCACCGTCTCCACTGCGTCCTCCTGTTCGCCCTCGCCCTGGCCCTAAGCCTGATCCATCCCCGGTGCGGCGCGGGCGAGGCTTCCAACCCACTGATCCATGCGGATCTTCCGGACCTCGCGATGATCCGCGTGGGCGAGGACTACTATCTAACCAGCACGACCATGCACCTGAGCCCGGGGGTGCCCATCCTGAAGTCCCGGGACCTGGTGAATTGGCAGATCGTCAACTACGCCTACGAGACATTGGACGACACGCCCGCGCTCCGTCTCGACCCCGGCAAGCACGCCTATGGAAAAGGTTCGTGGGCGAGCAGCATCCGGCACCATGCCGGCGTCTACTACGTCACGACCTTTTCGCAGACGACGGGCAGGACACACATCTATGCGACGCCGGACCTGGAACGAGGCCCCTGGAAGGCCACGGCCTTCAGCCCCGCGCTTCACGATCACTCCCTGTTCTTTGACGACGATGGCCGGATCTACATGGTCTACGGCGGGGGAAACCTCCGGCTGGCTGAACTCCAACCCGATCTGTCGGGCCTCAAGCCCGGTGGCGTCCACCAGGTGATCATCCCGAACGCCAGCGCCGTGGCCGGCCCCGGGCCGGGCCTGCCCGCCGAGGGCTCGCAGCTCCTGAAGATTCAGGGCCGGTACTACCTCTTCAACATCGTCTGGCCCCGCGGCGGCATGCGCACCGTACTGGTGCATCGCGCGGATCGCATTACCGGGCCCTGGGAAGGCCGCGTGGCCCTGGCCGACCAAGGTGTCGCCCAAGGAGGTCTGATCGACACGCCCACCGGCGAATGGTTCGCGTATCTGTTCCGCGATGCCGGCGCCGTGGGACGTATCCCGTACCTGGTGCCGGTTCGGTGGGAGGACGGCTGGCCAGTGCTCGGCGTGCAGGGAAAGGTCCCCGACACGCTGAACCTGCCGGCCAGCCGCGGCCTGCTCCCCGGTATCGTGGACTCGGACGACTTTCTCCGCCGCCCAGGCGAACGTCCTTGGCCGCTGGTCTGGCAATGGAACCACAACCCCGACCCCCGGCTCTGGTCGCTCACCGACCGTCCTGGCTTCCTGCGGCTCACCACCGGGCGGGTAGACCAGGATCTGGAGTCGGCGCGCAATACGCTGACCCAGCGCACCTTCGGTCCAACCTGTTCCGGCACCACCGTGGTGGACGCCAGCCACCTCAAGGACGGGGATGTCTCCGGTCTCGTGCTCTTCGCGAAGAACTACGGTTTCGTCGGGGTGACCGCGGACCAGGGCCAGCACTACCTCGTCATGATCAGCGCAGAAAGTCATCCGCCCACCGAGCGCGAGCGCGTGCGGTTGTCGCAAACCGTCGTCCACCTCCGGGCCGACTGCGATTTCCAACAGCAGGCTGACCGCGCACGCTTCTACTACAGTCTCGATGGCGAGACGTGGAAGCCCATCGGCACCCCGCTTGCCATGAAGTACACCCTCGCCCACTTCATGGGCTATCGCTTCGGCCTCTTCAACTACGCCACTCGGGAACCTGGCGGGTACGCGGACTTCGATCGCTTCCACATCCAGGCCGGTTTCCCCGACCTCGCCCCGGCCATCCCGCGTTCGCCGTGAACGCCACGCCCAGCTCGAACTCTTCCGCCCACGCCTGACTCCCTCGCGTGGCGCAGCGCTCAAGCGCCCGCCAGCGGGTCCGGCTGATACTCGCGTTCGCGGTACTCGAACCAGGGAAAGTCTGCGGGACGGGCGGATCCCGACATGTCCTGACAGGCCACTCCTACGAAGGCGCCGGTGAAGCTCGGCTGTCCGGGCGCGCAGCATTCATCGGACAGAATGCTGGCGTCGAAGAGCTCCGGCAGCCGGCGCCAGTCCGTATCCACCCCTTCCACCCGGTAGGCGAAAACCAGCCGCTCGTAGTCCACCTCCACGCGCAACTGCACCAACCGCCCAGGAGGAATGGTCAGAGGCGCGGTCAGGGCATCCGCCGTCAGCGCATCCGGCATGCACGACAGGACCCGCAGGTGCTTGCCGTGCGTCTCGTCGTGGCTGAGGTGCAGGTAGTGGAACTTGGTGCTGTTGTAGTAGCACACCAGACCCGCCATCTGCTGGAAGTGCTCCGGCTCGAAATCGATCGCGGTCGAGGCGCTGAAACAATGCGCCTGCTGGCGGCGGGCGACGAGGGCGTGACGGTAAAGACTGCCCATGCTCTCGCGGCCGTAAAGGCGGAGATAGCCAGGCCGCGCCGTCAGGTTGAAAAGTTCCGCCGGATACGGAGTGCGCAGCCACTGAAAATCGAGCGGCAGTTGCGGTGAGCTGAACTCATAGCGCAAGGCCACGCCCCCACCGGGTGTGAGACGCGGATCGACACAATCCCCCCCTCCCCCGCAATCGGTCGAAACCACCGCGTCCGGGACGCCCAAGCCGGGAGCGCAACCCCCACCCAGCACCCTCGCCGGGGCTGGGGTCTCCAGCGTGGGGAGGCCCTGCCCGTCCCACGTGCGCAACCATCCGTCTTCACCCCAGACCATCTTCTGCACCGCGGTCTCGCGGCCGAGAGTGCACCGCCCCCGGTTCCGCAACGGACGCCCGACCAGATAGACCATGTAGGTTTCACCGTCCCGGGTCTCGACCAGATCGGCATGCCCGGCGCGCTGCAACGGGGAGTCAGGCCGATGGCGCGCAGTCAGGAGCGGGGTGTCCGGATGCAATTCGTAGGGGCCAGTCAGACTTCGGGAGCGAGCCATGGTCACGGCGTGGTTCCAGTTCGTGCCCCCCTCCGCGGTCAGCAGGTAGTACCACCCAGCGCGCCGGTAAAGATGGGGAGCCTCGGTGAAACCCAGGTTGGTTCCCTGGAAGATCAGCTCGCGACGCCCCACCAATCGGCGTTCCCGCACCGAGTACTCCTGCAGGACGATGCCGGCGAACCGGTTGCGACCAGGCCGATGGTCCCACAGCATGTTCACCAGATACTTGCGGCCGTCGTCGTCATGAAAGAGCGACGGATCGAACCCGCTGCTGTTGAGAGGAACCGGGTCGGACCACTCCCCGTCCACCGTCGGACTGGTGACGAGATAGTTGTGGAAATCGCGCAACGAGGTTCCGGTCGCCCCAGCCATCGACGAGCGGCCGAATCGCTTCACATCCGTATAGATCAGCCAGAACAGCCCATCCGCATGGCTGAGGCAGGGCGCCCACACCCCGCACGAATCGGGCTCCCCCAGAAGATTGAGCTGGCTGGCCCGCCGGAGAGGCCTCGTCAGAAGCCGCCAGTGCGCCAGATCACGCGAATGGTGAATCTGCACGCCCGGGTACCATTCGAAGGTCGACGTCGCCAGGTAGTAGTCGTCCTCCACCCGGACGATGGAGGGATCCGGGTTGAAGCCGCGAAGGATCGGATTCTGGATGGTCATGGCTTTAACTCACGTGGAGAGGGACTCGGGTGCCGCTCGCCTCCGGGATATCCCTCAACGAGGGACGACCGCGGGACGCGGGAGCGCCAGGTCCCGGTCCCAACCCTTTTTCAACCGGTAGAACTGCAGAAGCACGAAGACCAAAAGCGCCGCCGCCAGCGGGGCTCCGGCAAAGGCGATCTTGATCCCCAGCAACGACCCTTCGGTCTGCTCCACATTGGGACGGTACCCGAACATGCCCAGGATCCGCCCGCTGAGTCCGCCACCGACCGAGATCCCCATCTTCAGCGCGAAGAGTTGACCGGCGAAATACAGCGCCAGCGCCCCCTTGCCCAGCGTCCTCAGTCCGTAGTCCACCGTGTCCGGGACGGAGGCGAACAGCAGCGGCAAAAACATCATGTGGCAAAAATTCCCCAGCATGATGAGCAACAGCGACACCTCCCACCACGGGCGTGGCACCAGGAGCAGGAGACCGTTGGGCACCAACGAGCCGATCAACGCGGCCTTCATGACCGCCACCTTGCACCAGCCCAGCCCTTGGAACAGACGGTTCGCCACGACCACCCCCGCCACCCCGGCCAGCATGGTCAGCCCCATGTAGAGCGCCATGAAGTTCTCCGTCACCCCCCAAACCCCCGTCAGGTCATGCTGGATGTAGTACTTGATGAAGTAGGGCTTCACGTTGCCCTGCAGCCCGCCTCGGATCTGGATGACGAACATGGCCAGCGAGATGATGACCCACTGGCGGTTGCGGAACATGGCCCGGAGATCCTCGCCCACCCCCACCTTGCGCGAACCGCCGTTCACCTCCGACTCCCCGGGATAGGTGCGTTCGCGGGTCCAGGCGAAACAACCGAACAGCGCCACCACGCCCACTAGCGCCAGCAACCCCACCGCGAAGGGAAATCCCAGCTGCAGATCCTGCGGCCGGCCGCCACCCCCCAGCAATCGAGAGAGCGGCCAGATGGAAACCGTGACCAAGAACCCTCCCACCATGGCCATGCCGAAACGCCACGACTGCAACCCCGAACGTTCGTCCTGGTCGGGAGTCAGCGTTCCCGCCAGCGCCGAGTACGGAATGTTCACCACCGTGTAGGCGGTCATCAGCAGCGCGTAAGTAATGTACGCGTACACCAGTTTGGCCCCCACGCTCACATCCGGGGTGATGAACGCGGCGGCCGCCAGCACTCCGTACGGAATCGCACCCCACATCAACCAGGGACGATAGCGTCCCCAACGCGTGCGCGTGCGATCGGCTACCGCCCCCATGATGGGATCGGTGATGGCATCGAACAACCGCACCACGATCATCAGAGTCCCGGCCGCAGCCGCCTCGATCCCGTAAACGTCCGTGTAGAAGTACATCAGGACGTTGATGACGGCCTGATAGACGATGTTGCTGGCCATGTCGCCCAGGCCGTAGGCGAACTTCTCCCGGAGACTGAGGCTCTGCTTGGACATGTGGCGGTGGCCGGAGAGTCAGGGAAAATCCGCCTCACCGAAAGAACAACACGAGTGTCTCAGCAAGATAGTGCCGTGCGTTCATCCAGGTGTGGCCACCGTCCGTGATCAGTTCGGTATACCGGATCTTCCGATCCCGTAGGTAGCGGTTGAAGTCTCTGGCCTGCGGATACAGGAAGTCCTCCCTCCCCACCCCCAGCCACAGCAGACGCAGGCGGGCGTTGGTGTCGTCGGGTTTGGCCAGCATCTCCGGAAAGCGCTGCTCACAAACCTCCGGGGTCAAATACGCAGCGTAGGAGGCGACCCACGCAAAAAGGCCGGGGTTTTTGAAGGCCGTGAAGAGCGACTGGCCGCCCCCGCGGGAGAAACCCGCCAGCGCCCGGTGCTCGCGATCGGCGAGAACACGGTAGTTGGCCTCAACATGCGGAATGATGCCGGTGAGCAACTCGTCGCTAAACACCTGGTACATCTCCGCCGCTTGCGGCGAACTGGGCATCGGCGTGCCCATCATCATGTTGCCATACGGCATCACCACGAGCATGGGGACCGCTTTGGACTGCGCGATCAGGTTGTCGAGAATGAAGTTGGCGCGGCCCGCTCGGAACCAGGTTTCCTCCGTGTCCGTCGTGCCGCTTACCAGGTAAAGCACCGGGTATTTCCGATCCCCCGAGCGATATCCGGGAGGGGTGTACACGACCAAGGGACGCGTGCGACGGAGCGTCGTCGACTCGTAGTATCCGTACACCAGCTCGCCATGCGGTACGGACTGGTTCGCGTGAAGCGAGGGCACCGTGCCCGGGATGTCCACCAGGCTCGACTTGAAACGCTCGTTGGGAAACTGATCCGGGTTGGAGGGATCCGCCACCGCGGTGCCATCGACCACGAAATGGTAGGGGTACAGGTTGGGTTCAACCGGGCCGATCGTGAGGGCCCAGACGCCCGACTCGTCCCGGAGCATCGCCTGATTGCCCTTCAGAAACTGACCGTTCAACTCGACTTTCCGAGCCAGCGGCGCACGAACGCGAAACGTGACCGTGCGGTCCTGATGGACGACCGGAGAGTCGATGGGAGCCGGTCGGTTGGTCTGCGCCGGCGCGGGACCAGCCAGGCTCAAGGCGAGGATACCCAGGATCAAGAGGCGTCGTTTCATCGTGAGGAAAGAAGGAAAGAAAGAATCCCATCGGCGAGGTCGGTCCCGGCCCGTCCCAGGCCGCCCGGTTGGTCCGCATTGACTCAAGGCCGAACCGCCCCACCGCCTGGCCGAATGGGGATCGCCCCCTACATACCCGCCCGCCTCCGGCCAACGCCCGGCACGACGAGGTCGCCGGACCGGACTCAGACGAGGATCGGCAGGCTGGGGAGTCATCGGCGTGCCCGGGATTCGTCCTTACTTCGGAACTTCCGCGGCTATTGGACAAACTTTCTTCTCCACCGCGGAGAATCGCCCTGGCTCCTCCCACCCTCACCCCCGACTCCTCAGGCCAGGCGTGCCCCGGGGTAGAGACATCACCCCAAGCCCGCACGTGCCGCCTACTCGTGGCGCAGGGCGTCGATCGGATCCAGCCGCGCCGCGGCGCGCGCCGGATAGAGACCAAAGATGATCCCCACCGCGCCAGAGATCCCGAATGCCACCAGCACCGACCACACGGTCACGATGGTCTTCATGGTGGTCAACTGCGACACCGCCAGCGGAGTGAGCACGCCCACCACCACGCCGATAAGCCCGCCGCCGATCGACAGCACCACGGTCTCGACCAGAAATTGTCGCGTAATGTCCCGCCGCTTCGCGCCCAGCGCCCGTCGAACCCCGATCTCCCGGGTCCGCTCGGTCACCGTCGCCAGCATGATGTTCATGATCCCGATGCCGCCCACCAGCAGGGAGATGGCCGCAATCGAACCCAGCACGATGTTGAAGATGCGTTTGGTCTGTTCGGCCTGACGCAGCAGTTGCAGGGGCACGATGATCTCGAAGTCGTCCTGCTCGTGGAACCGCTTCAACAACGTGCGGATCTGCGGGTCGGCGGTCTCCACCGCCGAGGTGTCCTTCATCTGGACCCGCACCTCGTGCAACTGAACTTCCTCCGCCTCGAAGGAACCCGCGGACCGCCGGATGAGCACCTCGCCAAAGCGTGAACGTGAGACCGAGAGCGGGATGTAGACGTTGTTATCCAGCGGCTCGCCCTCCGCATTGCCGGCGCGAGCGCGTTGCTCCGGTTGGCTCTGCTCCTGCACCAAACCCACGACACGGTAGTAGAACGCGTCGATTTTCACCGAGTGCTCCAGCGGATCGCTGCTGGGAAACAGGCGCCGCGCCAGTCCGGTGGTAATCACGCACACATTGTCCTGGTGCACCTCGTCGAGGTGGCAGAGGAACCGTCCGCGCACCAATCGCGCCCCAGCCACTTCGGTATACGAGGACAGCGTGCCGATGACCTGGCAGGGGGACTCATTGCGATTGAACCGCACATTCTCGCGAATGATGCGCATGGGCAGCACGCGCACCACTCCCGGGATCGTGCTCTGCAGGCGCGCACCGTCCTGGTACGTGAGACCGTATTTCAGCTGCGATCCCCGCGAGGGCCCGCCCCCGCCCTGCTGCCGCGTGGCATCCGCCGGCTTCACGCTGCGCAACAGAATGTTGTTGCTGCCCAGTCTCTTGATCGCTTCCTGAGCCTCGTAGGACGCGCCTTCGCCGATGGCCAGCATGGCGATCACCGAGCACACGCCGAAAATGATGCCGAGCATGGTCAACGCCGACCGCAGCTTGTGCAGCAGCAGGCTCTTGATGCCCAGGCGGACCGTGGCGGAAATCTGCGAGTTCATGGGCGCCCCCCCGCCACCGGAACCACCTCACGATTGCGAACCTCGCGATCAATGAGTCCGTCCTTCATATGGATCACGCGATGCGCACGCGCCGCGACCTTCTCGTCGTGGGTCACCAACACGATGGTCTTGCCCTGCCCATTCAACTGGTCAATCAGGTCCAACACCTCACGGCCGGTCTTGGAGTCCAGATTTCCCGTCGGCTCGTCCGCCAAAATCATCAGCGGATCGTTGACCAGGGAACGAGCGATCGCCACGCGTTGCTGTTGGCCGCCGGACAACTGATTCGGCCGATGCGTCAATCGATCGCCGAGCCCCACCAGCTTGGCGAGATCGACACAGCGGGATTCATAGGCCCGGAGGTCGCGCCCCTGGTACAACAAGGGCACTTGGATGTTCTCCAGCACGGTCAGCTGCGCGATGAGATTGTAGGACTGAAAGATGAATCCGATCATACGCCCGCGTGCCTCGGACAACTCGTCGTCGGGCATCTCCGCCACGTTCTCGCCTCCCAATCGGTAGCTCCCCGCGGTGGGCCGATCCAGGCAGCCGAGAATATTGAGCATGGTCGATTTCCCCGATCCGGACGGGCCCATGATGGCCATGTAGGAGCCAGGCTCCACGCGGAGTTCCACCCCGCGCAACGCGTACACGTCGTTCTCGCCACCGAGAACGTACCGCTTCTCCAACCCTTCGATCTCGATGATGGCTGATTCCTTGGACATGGCGGCTGTCACTCTTCCCCTGACTCGACTCCGATCGGTCGCACGCGCTACTCGCTCCGAGGCTGCCCCACCTCGGGCCCGTTGCTGCGCGCCCGGCGCCCGCCGCCTTCGCCTCCGGATCCCCCTCCCGCGGCGCCCGCCTCGGCGCCCGGACGCTCTCCGCGTTCGCCACGTTCGCCGCGTCCGCCGCCGCCCCCGGCGCCACCGCCGAAAGCCTGGCGCATCGCCGCACGCTCGGTCTCGCTGAGAACCCCATCCCCGTCGGCGTCGAAACGCTTCATCATGGCTTCCCGATCAAAGCGTGGGCGTCCCTGCCCCTGACCCTGACCGGGTGCGCCCGGCTGGCCCTGGCCGGGGCCCTGACCCAGGGCCTGGGCGGTTTCGGGAGCCCGGCCTTCCGCGCCGCCCGCGGGTCGTTCCGCGTTGCCGGGCACTCCGTTGGGCCGGGTGCCGAAGGAGGGGCCGTTGGTGCCCGGCCTCGGCAGGGAGGTGGTCTCGATACCGCGCGGCATGCCCCCGCGAGGCGACGCCGGGACGGCGTTGGTGACCTTCACCTTGGCTTTTTCGTCCGGCGCCAGCACCTCGCCCTCGAGATCCTTCTCCTGGATATCCAGCGGCGGCGCCAGCAGCACGCGGTCGCCCTCGTTCAAGCCGGAGACGATCTGGATGTACTTGGTGTTGTACATGCCCACTTCGACCGGTTTGGGCGTGGGATTCCGGCCGTTGGCGAGATAGACCACCTGGCGCCCCTTGAGGGTGGTGACGGCCTGAATAGGCACGGAGAGCGCGTTCTCGATGTTGGTGATGATCACCTCCGCTTTGGCGGAAACGCCGGGCTTGATGTTGTCCGGCAACGCCTCGGTGATATGCACCTCGGTGTTGTAGACCTTGAGATTGGGATTGCCCCAGCGTGCCTGGGTGTCCGGGAGGAGCGCCACGCGCTCCACCGTGCCGGAGAAGTGTTCGTCGGGGATGGAGTCCAGCGTCACGAAGGCCGGCAGTCCGGCGCGCACCATGTTCACGTGCGACTCGTGCACCTTGACCGTCACTTTCATGCGCGAGGTATCGGGAAGTTTGATCAGCTCCTGGCGGTTGCGCACCACCGCGCCTTCCTCGATCAGGGACTCACTGCTGAATCGGTTCTCGCCCACCGCGTAGACCACGAGGCCGTCCTGCGGTGCATAAACCTTGGTCGAAGACAGGTTCTTGCGGTCGCGCTCCAGTTTCTTGTTGTTCAGGGCCAGTGTGTTTGACTGCGTCAGCAGATCCGCTTCGGCCTGCGCGATCTTGGCACGGCTCTGGGCCTGCACGCGTTCCAGGTCCTTTTCGGCTTCGCGCAGGTTGGAGAGAAACGTTTCGCGCTGCTTGGGGATGTCGAACTTCTCGAGCATCCAGATGGTGTTGCTCGCCACGATGAGCGAGTTGCGATTGTTGAGCACGGTCAGGCGGTCGACGTCCTTCTTCTGCTGCGTCTCGTAGCCGCGCGCCGCGAGGTTCGTGGTCCACTTGTAGTTCTCGAGGTTCACCGCCAGCTGCGCCTCGGCCTGGACCAGCTTGTTGGTGGCCTCGACCAGATCAACGATGCGCTGTCCCTGCTCGTACTTCTCCAGATCAAGCTTGGCGAAATAGACCTTGAGCTCGGCGGCGCGGATGTCGCTGGCCACGGAACTCTTCTGGATGCCGAGCTGTTCCTGGGACTGGATCAGCCCGAACTGCGCCTTCTCGAAATTGATTTGCTGCTGGTTCACCTGGTCCTGCGCCTGGGCGGAATCCAGTTCCACCACCAGATCCCCCTTCTTCACGAAGGTGCCCTCCGGCACGATGTAGATGACGCGCGCGGTTCCCTCGACCTCGTTGCGCACACTCACCTCACTGACCGCCGCCAGCGTGCCGCCCTCGACGATCGAGACCGTGAAGGTCGACCGTCGCACTTCGTGGAAGGCCGTGGCCGAAGGGTCCGCCCCGGAGCGCGGCCACCACCACCATGCGAGAAGGATGACCAACAGCGCACCCACGACGAGCACGCGTCCCCGGCCTCCACGGCGGAGTTTCTCGGGGGATAAGACCTGGGATTTCATGGGGTGGCGACGGGCGGTTCGAGATAGCGATCAGGCGGGATGACATCCTCGTCAGAGGTGGGCAGCGGCGAAGCGCCTCGTTGCCCGGGCTCCAGGCGATCCTCCAACGGATCGCGAAGCCAGAATTTCTCGGTCTCCGTGCGGAGCACTCCGATATCCAGCAGCACCTGGAGCCGCGCCTGGAGATACGAGACCAGGGTCAGGGTGAGTTGGTTCTGGGCGCCGATGAGTTGGTCCTGCGCCTCGCGGAGATCACGAATCTGCACGCGCCCGGCCTCCAGCTGCATGGCGTTCAACTCCACCCGCCGCCGCGCCACTTCGAGCGCCGCCTGGCGGTTGAGATAATTCAAGCGCCGCTGCTCGAGCGTGCGCAACCCGCGTTCGATGCGGTCCTTGAAGCTGTCCAGCGTGAGCGAAAGACTGCGCACCTGCGCCTCAAACGACACCTGGCTCGCGCGGTAGGTGTTCCGCTCGCGCAGCCGATCCAGGGGGAGGTCGATGTTCAGCTCCGCCGAATAGCGGAGGTCGTCGAGATTGAACTTCGCGTAGTCATCGGGCGCCTGCGATTCCAGCGACGCGGTGCTGACCAGCCCGATGCCCGGCTTCAACTGGTCGGCCGCGATGCGCACCTTGCGGCGCGCATCCTCAAACCGGTCGATGGCATTGAGGACATCCATGTGCCCCGTGACCGCCAGTTTGAACGCCGCGTTGCGATCGATATCGGCACGCACCAGTCCGGTGCTCGATAATTCCACCAAGTCGCGGTCATCGAAGTAGACCTCCTCGGACAACGGCAGGCCCAGGCTGAGTTTGAACGAGGCCTGCTCGTTCATGTAGTTGGCCACCGAATCGATGTAGCTGATGCGCGCCGAGAGTTCGGCCGATCGCGCGTCGTCCACGTCGCTGGCCCGGACACGATCGACGGCCCGCGCCTCCAAATACTTGGTGGTATCCACCCGGCGCAGGTAGTTCGTGTAATTGTTGCGCACCACGTCCTTCTGGCCCAGCAGGCTGAAGTAGTCGTTGACCACGTTCACCGCAAACTGGTGCTGGTACTGACTGTAGGTGCGTATGGCGTAGACGACGTTGCGCTCCGCCTGGGTCAGACTCTCCACCGTGGGATCATTGCGACCGAACCCGCGCAGCAACGGCTGCGTCAGTTGCACTGAGAGCATGCTGATCGCCGTGTCCCGAGTCCCCCCCCCCGACCCCGATCGCCAACCCGAAAAGTAATGAAGAAGGTCGTTGGCCAGCGACACGCTCAGGCGCCCGCCGGTGCGCATCAACTGACTCACCCCCACCTGCGAACGAATCGTCCCCTGGTCGCTCCCCCCGACCGATCCCGCCACGCCCGGCGCGGTCTCCGCCAGGAACCGCGGGGTGAACTGGTACCGGGCGCCGGTCAAGGTCAGGGCCGAGAGGTATAACTGTTCCTTCTGAGTCTGATACTCACGACTGTTGGCCACCGCGAGCGAAAGCGCTTCCTCGAGATGCAACACGCGGCGCCCCGAGATTTGGCGCCCCTGCAGAATCTCCTCCGCCGTGATGCTGTCCAAGTCCCGCCCGGTGTACGCCGTGTCGATGCGGAACTGATTCGTCCGCCCAAAGATGCGCTGCTCCACGTCGGCAATGGTGCGGTAAACCTCGCGATCCGCGGCTTTTTCATAGCGTTTCGGCGAGCATCCGGCCGCCAGCCCGAGCATCACCAACGCCCCGACGATCATGCCCCGCCCCACGCACTCCACCCACCCCGGCCGCGCGGCACCTGGGCGCAGCCCTGCCTGGTCGTCGAGGATTCGAGTCTGTCGCCACTCAGGGAACGCCATGCGTGCCCGTCACGACGCGCAGCATCGAGTTCGGGTTACAAGAGTTTTTCATGATCCACCCCCGTTGACGCGTCCCCCCCAGCTCTCTACGTTGCCCTCGCATGATCGCTGGTACGCCCGCCGCCCCGAAAACCACCACCGCCTCCGACACCCCCTCGGTGCGTCGGGGCGACGAACGGCTCATCCGACTCACCGCCTCGGCGGCCGGCAAAGTCCAATCCCTCCTCCACAAGCAAGGACGCCCGTCCGGTGTCCTGCGCGTGGCCATCATCGGCGGAGGTTGCTCGGGGCTGCAGTACAAGATGGACCTCCAGGACCGCCCCCAAAATCGCGATATCCTCGTCGAATCCGCAGGAGTCCAAGTGGTGGTCGATCCCAAGAGCGCGCTCTACGTCACCGGCTCCGAGCTGGACTACGTCGAGGCCCTCCAGGGGGGTGGATTCAAGGTTAACAATCCGAACGCCGCCACTAGCTGTTCGTGTGGCGAGAGCTTCAGCGCCTGACCCTTCCACGACCTCGAGGAAGCCCCCGGACGAACTTCATGACCGACTTCTTCGCCCTGCTCGACGAGCCGAGACGGCCCTGGATCGAGCCCGACACGCTCAAGGATCGTTTTCTCCGTCTCTCAGCCGAGCTGCATCCGGATCGCTTCCACGACGCCCCCCCGGAAACCCGCGAAGCGGCGGGTCGACGCTATACCGACCTGAACTCGGCCTACCAGGCGCTGCGCGATACCCGCGCGCGCTCTCTCCATCTGCTGGAATTGGAGTCGGGAAATCGCCCCAAGGACATCCAGCGCATCCCGCCCGGCACGATGGACCTGTTCACTGCCATCGGACAGGCGTGCCGCGATGTCGACGGCTTCCTCCAGGAACGCGCCGCGGTCACCTCGCCCATGCTGAAGGTCCGGCTTTTCCAACGCGGTATGGAATGGGTCGAGTCGCTCAAGACCCTCCAACAGCAGGTCCACCAGCGCGGCCGCCTGCTCGAGGACGAACTTCGTGCGATGAACGCCGCTTGGGAATCCGCGCCGCCCGCCGGCACCCCGGATCGGGCAGCGACGCTTCCGCTGGACCGGCTGGCCGATACCTACCGTGGCCTGAGCTATGTCGCCCGCTGGACCGGCCAGATCCAGGAACGCATGGTGCAACTCGCGGCCCCGTAACCTCACGCCAATCCGCGCCACACTCCTCCCCGGGTCGCCCGTTCGACGGAGTGGCAACCTCGGTCCCCGTGCGGTCCCTCGCTCCCGACGCTTGCCTCCGCACTCCATGCCGTTAATTTCGCGCCGCCGCGCGGCGCGCGGCATCGGTCCCCAAATCCCAGGATTTCGCGCCCTACCCAGGCCAACCCCAACGTGAACGATCGTCCCGTCTCCCAGTCGCTCTCCTCCCCTTCCAGCTTCGAACACCGCCACATCGGCCCACGCGCCCTCGAACTGGACGAGATGGCCCGGACCTGCGGGCACCCTGACCTCGAATCCCTGGCCAACGCCGCGGTCCCCGCCGGCATCCGGTTGGCGCGCCCACTCCACCTCCCTGCGCCGCTCTCCGAAACCGAAGCGTTGGCCCGCCTGAAGTCCATCGCCTCCAAGAACCGCACCTGCCGATCCTTCATCGGCATGGGTTACTACGACTGCCTCACGCCGGCAGTCATCCAGCGCAACATCCTCGAAAACCCCGGCTGGTACACCCAATACACTCCGTACCAATCCGAGATCTCCCAGGGACGCCTCGAGGGTCTGCTCAACTACCAGACGCTGGTCATCGACCTGACCGCCCTGCCCATTTCCAACGCCTCCTTGCTCGACGAAGCCACCGCCTGCGCCGAGGCCATGACCCTCTGCCACCGGGCCCGCGGCGGCGATCGCGACACCTTCCTCGTCGCCGATCATTGCCATCCGCAAAACCTCGACCTCGTGCAGACCCGCGCTGCCGCCATCGGGCTCAAGGTACGAACCAGTGACTGGAGGAAGTTCGAATTCACCCCGCAGGTCTTCGGCGTGCTCGTGCAGTACCCGGCCACCCACGGGTCGGTGGAAGATCTCCGTGCCCTCATCGAAGCCGCCCACGCCGCGGGCGCGCTCGTGGTCATGGCCACCGATCTCCTCGCCCTGACCCTGCTCCCGCCCCCGGGTGAATTGGGCGCCGATGTCGCGGTCGGCTCCGCCCAGCGCTTCGGCGTTCCCCTGGGCTTCGGCGGACCCCACGCCGCCTTCATCGCCACGCGTGACGAATTCAAGCGCAGTATGCCCGGCCGTCTCGTCGGTGTTTCCAAGGACGCCCGCGGGCGCCCCGCACTGCGCCTCTCCCTCGGCACGCGCGAACAACACATCCGCCGCGAAAAGGCCACGTCGAACATCTGCACCGCCCAGGCGCTCCTTGCCAACATGGCCATGGCCTACGCGTGTTACCACGGACCCGAGGGTCTCACCGCCATCGCGCAAGGAGTCCATGCCCTCACTGCCCGCCTCGCCGCCGGCATCGCGCGTCTCGGCCTCACGGTGATCAACCCGACCTTCTTCGACACGCTGACCGTCCAGGTCGCCGATGCCGCCGAAACACACCGGATCGCCCTGGCCCACCACATCAACCTGCGCCGGGTCGATGCGCGCCATGTCGGGATCTCCCTCGACGAGGCCACCACCGAGTCCGACGTCGCGTTGCTCCTTCGCATCCTCAACGCCGA
>JADLFD010000131.1 GCA_020845805.1 Verrucomicrobiales bacterium
CCCGGAACCCGTTCC
Source organism: Verrucomicrobiales bacterium (assembly GCA_020845805.1). Taxonomy (GTDB): domain Bacteria; phylum Verrucomicrobiota; class Verrucomicrobiia; order Limisphaerales; family CAIMTB01; genus CAIMTB01. The sequence continues at coordinate 16 of JADLFD010000131.1, forward strand.
CTGCGCCGCCGTATCGCCCGGGGTTTCACGCTGATCGAACTGCTGGTCGTCATCGCCATCATCGCCATCCTGGCCAGCATGCTCCTCCCCGCCCTGGCCAAGGCGAAGGAGAAGTCCAAGAAGATCAAGTGCGTCTCCAACATGCGCCAGCAGGGCATCGCCTGCGCCCTCTACCTCGACGACAATCGTGACGCGTTCCCGACCCACAGCCAGGGCATCGACTACACCTACTACTCGTGGGGCGGCAAAGTAGGGATCCAGGCAGCCGTCACCGGCAATGAGTTCCGCCTGCTGAATCCCTACATCGTCAAATCCGGCGCCGTCACCACCAACGAAGCCGGCGCGGCCCTGGCCTTCCTCTGTCCCGCCGATAACGGCGCCCGCAAAGGCAGCTGGGCCAAGGATCTCAAACCCACGATCTTCGATCAGGACGGCAGTAGCTACTTCTACAACTGCAGCGCCAACAACAACGACGGTATCAAGGGTCTCTACGGCAAAAAGGCCACCGCCGTACGCAGCCCAAGCAAGGTGATCCTGGCCAACGATTTCGCCTTCAACTCCTACTTCGAATACCAGGCCCGCAAGGCCGTGTTCCAATACATGTACTGGCATGACCGCAACCGGGTCGGCTTCGGCAACGTCCTGTTTGTGGATACGCACGTCGGGTACTATCAGGCCACGACGGACCGACCGGACTTCCAACGCAGCACGTCCTGGTCCTTTGTCTTCGATGATCCATGATCCCCGACCGGACCACGAACGACCCGAACCCACCGACACGCGTCGTGCGCACACGACGCGGTCCACGTCTCCTGGCGCTGGCCTGGGTGGCGTTCGCCTCGCTGCCTGCCCGGGCCGCCGAGACGCCCACCCCCGAGACCCTGCAGCTCGCGGCCGAGGTCCGTACCCTGGGCTGGATCACCTGGGCCGCACGTTCCCCGCGCGGGGACTGGGACCTGTTCCAGATGCGCCCGGATGGGTCGCAACGCCGCGCACTGACCCAGACCCCCGAGTGGAACGAGGCCGCCCCGCAATTCTCCCGCGACGGCCGACAACTTCTCTACCGTCGACTCCGACGCAGCGAGGTCATCTCCGGTAATCGTTACGGCGAACAAGGAACGCTCATTCTGGCCCGAAGCGATGGCACCGGGGAACGCCAACTCGCAGCGGAAGGCGAACTCCCCTGGGCGAGTTGGAGTCCGGATGGACGCGAGATCGCCAGCCTGAGCCTGAAGGGCGTCGCCTTCGTGGAGGTCGACACCGGGCGTGTTCGCCAAGTGTTTCCGCGCCGCGGCTTCTTCCAGCAACTGACCTGGTCCCCCGATGGACGCTGGCTCTGCGGCGTGGCGAACTCCTTCGGCACCGGGTGGAGCGTCGCGCGCCTGAATGCCGTCACCGGCGAAGCCAACGCCGTCAGCAAGGTGGATTGCTGCACTCCCGATTGGTTCCCCGACAGTCAGCACGTGATCTTCTCCAATCGTCCCCCCGGCCAGAAAGCCAATGGCGGCCAGGGCTGGACCCAGCTCTGGATGGCGGAAGCCGATGGAACCCAACGCCGCCTCGTCTATGGCGAGGACGGACGCCACGTCTACGGCGGTCATGTTTCGCCGGATGGCCGGTACGTCATCTTCACCGGAAACCCCGCCGAAGACGGCGATCCCGAACACGCCGGTGCGCCCATGGGCCTGATGCGAATCGCTGACGCACCCCTCGTCGGCGGGGAGAGCACGGAGCTCCGCACCCTCCATCCCACCGCCCGAAGTGGCCCGGTGCTTACCCTGCCCCACGGTTGGGAACCCTGCTGGACCTTCAGCGACAGTCCCGGCACCTCCCACGGCGTCGCCACTCCCACTCCCCCATGAACGGCTTCGGCTTCCTCACGACTTCGCTCCGTCTCGGTCCCCGTCTCTGTCACGCTTTCGCTCTCGCGATCGCGCTCGCAGCCCAGAGGTCCCCGGCGGAATCGCCAGCTCCGACCGCGACCCTGGCCGCCGAACTCCAGTCGCGCGGTTGGATCGTGAGTAGCGCACAAACGCCGCGCGGGGATTGGGATCTCTTCCTCATGCGCCCCGACGGCAGCCAACGCCGGGCACTGATCGAAACCCCCGAGTTCAACGAGGCTGGGGCGCGCTTCTCCCCTGACGGACACCGTCTGCTCTATTACCGGATGCCCAAGGGCGAGGCGCTGGACAACAACACCTACGGCACGTTCGACCTGGTCCTGGCCGACTCGAATGGTCAGCACGCGGTGGTGCTCGGGCGCGGTTTCCCCTGGGCCACTTGGGGTCCGGATGGCCGCGAGATCGCCTGCCTTCAACCCAAGGGCATTCAGATCCTCGACCCACGCGACCGCCGCGTCCTCCGTACGCTGCCACGTCAGGGAATCGTCGAGCAGCTGATCTGGTCGCCCGATGGCACGGCCTTCACCGGCACGGCAAACGGTCTGGGCCCGTTCTGGAACATCGGCCTGCTGCCTCATGGCGACGGCACCATCCGCGCGGTGAGCGAAACCGATCGCTACAACTGCACCCCGGACTGGCTCCCCGACGGCCAGCACATCGTCTACGCGCGCGGGATCATCCCGCAGCAGCCCGGACGTGCTGAGTTGTGGATGGCCACAGTGAAAACTCAGACCCGCACCATGCTCTACGCCGAGTCGACCCGGCACATCTACGGCGCCTGCGCCTCACCGGACGGGAAATACCTGCTCTTCACCCGCAGCGTGGCGGACCTCGGCGCCGTCGGCCAATCCCAGACCACCATGGCCGTGCTGCGCCGTTCCGACACCCCGATGCTGGGCGACGACAGCCCCGCGCTGCGCCGCGAGTACCCGCACGCCAACCCCCCGCGCTGGATCGACCTTGGCCCCGGATGGGAACCGCACTGGACCTACAGCGAAGCGCCCGCCACACCCTAAGCCTCGCCCGATCCTCCTGCCCCCAACGCACGCCAACCTGTCTATGCTCCGCCCCACGATCCTGCTCCTCCTCGCCTCCCTCGTGGTGTCCTGCGGCAAAGCCCCCGACGGAACCCAGGACGCCGGCGCCGATCCGCAGGTTCAATCCCTGGGTCAGGTGGAGGTCACCGCCCGGCTCGTCGAACTGCCCGAAGGCGCCATCTTCCAGCGGGAACTCTACGACTACGCCACCATCCTCAAATACGAAGTCGTGACCTCCCATCGCGGCGCGTTGCCCAAGGGCACGATCCTCTACGTCGGGCATTACAACCCCTGGAAGCCGCGCCCCGAAGCCGCCGACGCGCGTGTGAAAGAGATCGGAGGCACCCTGCGGCGGTTCCGTGCCGGGGACCTCCACCGCATGGCCCTGGAATCCCCCATGGACGACCATTTCATGGGCGGCATCGTGAACAAGTACTTCGATCAACATACCGGCCCCACCTACTGGGCGCGGTGGACCAATCCCGCCCACTGAATCGCCATGCGCTTCCCCCTCCTCCTCCTCCTCCGCCGGCTCATTGCCGGGTGCCGCACCGCCGGCACTCCCCGCGCCCATCTGCTCAACCTCGTCCACCACCACACTCGCGCCCACGCCCTCCCCCTGCGACTCGCGATCGCGCTGAGTGCCCTGGCACTCGCCCACCATGCCTCCGCGGCCGCCGAGCCTCCGCGCGACCGTCCGACCCTCAGTCTGAACGGCGACTGGGAGTTCAAACTGGACCCTGAGGACGAAGGCCTTGCCCAACGTTGGGTCGAAGGCTCCCCGCCATTCGGACGCACCATCCGAGTGCCCGGCAGCTGGAATGCCCAGGGCATGGCCTTCCCCACCGAAGCCCAGCTCCGCAAATACGAGGATCAACGCCTGGAGGAGCAGAAGTCCCTCAACAGCCGCGGCATCCTCGGCGTGCAACGCGAGTCCGACCGGCTGTTCAGCGCCTTTCCCGGCCCGGCCTGGTACCG
>JADLFD010000132.1 GCA_020845805.1 Verrucomicrobiales bacterium
CGTGACCTCCGGCGAGCGACAGACGCACTGCAACAGGAACTGGACCGTCGCTGAACAACCGGCGTCGCGTGCGTCGTTGCAACCGGTGCGCCAGCAAACGCAGCAACGGCGACTCGAATCCACCCGGAGCGGGCAAACGACGTCCAGCCACCGGCGACCACCGCGCTGATGACTCGGAACTGACCCAGTCCGGACTGGTGATGGAGAACTCGGTTTTCATATACAACGTGCCGGGGGTGGTGGTCGGCACCCGCCTACAGTCCTCACAAAAGTTGTCTGCGCAAGGGCCCTCGCGTTACAACCTCCTGACATGACACTCGGCGAGATGCGCAGCCTGATCGCCTCCGAGGACCTGCGCCTAACCAAGTCGCTGGGGCAGAACTTCCTTCACGACGGCAACCAGGTGCGCCGAATCATCGCCCTCTCCGGCGTCACCCCTGGCGACCATGTCCTGGAAGTCGGCCCCGGACTCGGCCCGCTCACCGAGGAACTCCTCGCGCAGGGCGCCCGCGTGATCGCGGTGGAGAAGGACCAGCGCCTCGCCCAACTGGTCCAGAAACGCCTTGGGCATCACCCGTCACTCACGATTCACCACGCGGATGCGATGGACTGGCTTCGCGACACTCCAGAGCTTCCGCCCGGCACTCGACTGGTGGCCAACCTGCCCTACTCGGTCGGCTCCGCGATCCTGGTCGAACTCGCTTCGCGCGCCGACCCGCCGCGTTCCCTGACCGCCACGCTTCAAACCGAGGTGGTCGGACGGGTCCGCGCCCAGGCGGGAACGGAGGAATACGGGGTGCTCACGCTCCTCCTGGGTCGCGTCTACACCGTCGCCGGCGCCTTCCGGATCCCGGCGTCCTGCTTCTTTCCGGCGCCCAAGATCGAGTCCTCCTGCGTGCACCTGCTCCGTCGCGATCGTCCACTGCTCGAGGGCACGGACGCGGAAGCCTTCGTGCGCCTGGTCAAACTCGCCTTTTCGCAACGGCGCAAGCAGTTGCGCAAGACCCTGCGAGGCGTCTGGCCCGAGGAATTCCTGGCCGGCGTCTGGCGACAACTCGACCTGCGCGAAGACGTCCGGGCTGAAACCCTGCCCCTAGAACGCCTGGCTGATCTCGCGCGTCTCCTGCCCGCCCTCGCCACCCCCACCGGGTTCTGATCGGCGCGGAGTCGGCCTCCTGGATTGCGTGGACGAAGCCGGCCCGCAACACTTCGCACTCCATGCCTGAGGAGATCTTCGACGTCGTCAACGATCGCGATGAAGTGATCGACCACCGGCCGCGCAGCGAGGTGCATCGGCTGCGTCTGAAACACCGCGCCGTCCACGTGCTCGTCTTCAACGCCGCCGGTCAACTCTTCCTGCAGAAGCGATCCGCCTGGAAGGATTGCTTCCCTGGCACCTGGGATTCCTCCGCTTCGGGTCACCTCGATCAGGGCGAGGCCTATGACGCCTGCGCCGTGCGCGAACTCGCCGAGGAGATCGGCCTCCGCACTCTCACCCCGCCGGAACGCCTGTTCTCCATCGCGGCCTGTCCCGAGACGGGCATGGAGTTCGTCTGGGTCTACCGGCACTACTCCGAGGGGCCCTTCCAACTCCAAGTGGAGGAAGTGGAACGCGCGGAGTGGTTCCACCCCGCCGTCGTCGCGCAGTGGATCGACCGTCGCCCCGCGGATTTCGCCCCCTCCTTCATCCTCGTCTGGAATCTCTACCGCCAATCTCACGGTAGCGTGCCGGACGGTTGCGGCCCATGCCCGTCCCAGGCATAACTCAGAGCATGACGCCGCCGCTGTCGGATGCCCCTCCCGCCCTGGGCCCGGGCTCCAGCACCCTGCTGCGTCGACCCCACACCCCGCTGGCCGCGCTCCTAACCCTGGCCACCGCCCTGGCCCTCTCGCTCGTCACGCGAGCCGCAGACGCGCCGGAGGCCCTGGAGTTTTTCGAGACTCATATCCGCCCGGTCCTGGTGGATCACTGCTATCCATGCCATAGCGCGACCGCGGAGAAACTGCGCGGCGATTTGCTCCTCGATACCAAGGAAGGCTGGACCCGCGGCGGCGCCAGCGGCAAACCCGCCCTCCTACCCGGTGACCCGGACCACAGCCTGCTCCTCCGTGCCGTCCGGCATTCGGACCCCGAGCTGGCCATGCCGCCGAAGAAGAAGATTCCGGACGAGGCCATCGCCGCGCTGGAGGCATGGATCCGCCAGGGCGCAGCGGATCCACGCACCGGCCCCAAGCCTCCGCCCAACCCACGTGAGCTCGCTCGAACTCATTGGGCTTTCCAACCCGTCCGCCGTGTCCCACCGCCCGCGGTTGCACACGAGGATTGGATACAGAGCCCCATCGACCGCTTCATCCTGCGCGACCTCGATCGGCATGGACTGACACCCTCGCCCAGGGCCGACCGTCGCACCTTGATCCGCCGCGCCAGCCTGATCCTCACCGGCCTCATGCCGTCGGCCACCGACGTCCGGAACTTCGAATCCGACGCGTCCCCGCAAGCCTTCGAGCGTGTGATCGACCGCCTCCTCGCCTCCCCCCGTTACGGGGAACGTTGGGGACGCCACTGGCTCGACCTCGCGCGCTACGCCGACACCAAGGGCTACGTGTTCGAGGAGGAACGGCGTTATCCGTACTCCTACACCTACCGGGACTACGTCGTTCGCGCCCTCAACGACGACAAGCCCTACGACCAGTTCCTGGTCGAACAACTCGCCGCCGATCAATTCACCTCCGGGGAAGATCGCTCCGCCCTCGCCGCCCTGGGCTTCCTCACCCTCGGCCGCCGCTTTCTCAACAATCCGCACGACATCATCGACGATCGCATCGATGTGCTCATGCGCGGAACCCAGGCCCTCACCGTCGGCTGCGCCCGCTGCCACGACCACAAATACGACCCCATTCCTTCCGCCGACTACTACTCGCTCTACGGGGTGTTTGCCTCCTCCCACGAACCCGAGGAGAAACCGCTGATCGGCGCCGCCTCGGACCCACTCCGTTTCCAAGCGTTCCAAGCCGAACTCGCGCGACGCGAAAAAGAGCGCCACGACTTCGTCACCACCAAGGTGAACGAGTATCGCAAGCGCCTGCGGGAGACGGTCGGTGACTACCTCCTCGCGGCCCACGATGCCGCGACCCTGGATGATGCCAAACGGGAAGAACTGGCGCGTTCCCGCCAACTCAGCCCCTTCGTCGTGACGCGATGGCTCAACGCCCTCAAGGGCGAAGGCCAACTTCCGGAACCGCTCTTCGGCACCTGGCGCCGATTCGCCGCGCTCGACACCTCTGAGTTCGCGGCCCGGGCGGCCACCCTGGTGTCCGCCTCCACCCCCGAGGCCCAGGCGGCCCCGGTCGCCCGTGCCCTCCTCTCCGGCGAACCGCTCACCTCCCTGAAACAGGTGGCCGAACGCTACAATCGCGTCTTCACCGAGGCCGCTCACGACGAGATCCGCCATTTCCTCGACGCCACCGACTCACCGATCGCCATCTCCCAGGATCAGGTCTACCGACTCTTCAACGTGCCGGACGGCCAGCGAAAGCGCGCCCTCCAACGCGCGGTCGAGGAGTTGCACGCCACCCATCCCGGGGCACCGCCGCGTGCCATGGCCCTCCTGGATAACGCGCAACCCACCGAACCCGTCGTCTTCAAACGCGGCAACCCCGGCAATCCCGGCCCCAAAGTGCCCCGGCAGTTCCTCGAGCTCCTCGCCGGCCCTCAACGTCAGCCTTTCACCCAAGGCTCCGGCCGCCTGGAACTGGCCCGCGCCATCGCCTCGCCCGAGAACCCGCTCACCGCGCGCGTGGCGGTCAATCGGGTCTGGATCCAGCATTTCGGCGCGGGACTCGTGCGCACCCCCACCGACTTCGGGCTGCGATCCGAGCCGCCCACTCACCCTGAACTTCTCGATTGGTTGGCGCGCGAATTCATGGACGACGGCTGGTCCCTAAAGCGCCTGCACCGGCGCATCCTGCTCTCCGCCACCTGGCAACAAGCCAGCGAACTCGACCCCGCCCAGGTGACCAAGGATCCCGAAAACCGCTGGCTCGCACGGCAGAACCGGAGACGATTCGATTTTGAAGCCGGTCGCGATTTTCTGCTCCAGGCCACCGGCGAACTCGACCTGACCATGGGTGGCCACGGCGTGGATATCGCCACGCGGGACGACGCACGACGCCGCACGCTGTACGGGTTTGTGGAGCGTCAGAACCTTCCGGGTCTGTTCCGGACCTTCGACTTTGCCAGTCCGGACACTTCCAGCGCCCAGCGGTTCCAAACCACCGTGCCCCAGCAGGCCCTCTACTTCATGAACAGCCCGTTCGCCCTCGAACAGGCCCGACGCCTGGCCCGGCGCCCGGAGCTCCTCGCCGCCCCCGACCTGGAGGGACGCGTGGCGCGGCTCTACGAGATCCTCTACCAACGCGCTCCGGAGCCGGGCGAAACCGCGGCAGCGGAACGGTTCCTGGCGCGGCTACAGCAAGATCCCGAGCCCAGCGAACCCGCGGTGTCAGAGCGCCCGGCCAAACCGGAAGGAAAAGCCAACCCTGAATCCTCGACCGCGCTAGCGGGCGCGCCGCTATCCGCCTGGGAGCGCTACGCGCAGGTGCTGCTGATGTCCAATGAGGCCGTGTTCGTGGACTGACCGGCCGTCTCGTCCGTCTCGCGCTCTGGTCTAAAACCCCAGGCGCTTCAATACCTCCGCCGCCAGCAATTCATACGCTGCCGAGGCCGCGCTGTAGGGATCGTAATGCAGGATCGGCTTCCCGAAACTCGGGGCTTCGGCCAACCGCGTGGTGCGCGGGATCACCGTGGGAAACACCAAGTCCCCGAAGTGCTCACGCACTTCCGCCACGACCTGCTGTGACAAGCGCGTGCGCCCATCGAACATGGTCATCGCCACCCCCAGCAGGTTCAGGCGCGGATTGACGCCACCCTCGCGCAGCTGGTCGAACAACCGGCGGATCGTCGAGATGCCTTCCAAGGCGTAGTACTCGCACTGCAGCGGCACGAGCAGGTGATCCGCCGCCGCCAGCGCATTCAGCGTGAGCAACCCCAGCGCCGGCGGACAGTCCAGCACCACGAGGTCGAAGTCGCCTCCTCCGCATACCGGAGCCAACAGGGCCCTCAGCCGAGACAGGCGATCTTCGAACCGGCCCAACTCCAACTCCACGCCGCAGAGGTCCACCTCGCTGGGGATCACCGACAGCCGGTCGAACGCCGTGGGCTTCACCCGTTCCAGCGCGGTGCCTTCCCCCAGCAGGGGCGCGTACAGGCTGCCCCCCTCGAGTTTCTCCAGGCCCACTCCACTCGTGGCATTCGCCTGGGGATCCAGATCGACCAGCAGCACGCGCTTCCCCGCCGCGGCCATGCAGGCGGCGAGGTTGATCGAGGTGGTTGTCTTCCCGACGCCCCCCTTCTGGTTGGCGATGGCGAGTATGGGCGCAGGCACGGCGTTAGGATCCCAGTTTGGACAGGTTCTTCACCCCGTTCACCCGCGAGTTCACTCGCAGGCGCAAGCCGTTCAACCGGATGAACCCCGTCGCGTCCCCCTGGTTGTAGGCCTTCGTGGGATCCGCCTCCATGGTCGCAATCTGCGGGTTGTACAGGCTCGCCTTGCTGCGCCGCCCGGCCGCGTAGATGCCGCCCTTGTACAGTTTCACGCGCACCGTGCCCGACACGTTGCGCTGGCTCTCCTCCACCAACGCCTGCAACGCCAGGCGCTCCGGACTGAACCAGAATCCGTAATACACCAGCTCCGCGTACTTCGGAACCAACGAATCACGCAGGTGCATCACCTCACGGTCCATGGTCAGGCTCTCAATCTGGCGATGCGCGAAATGCAGAATGCTGCCGCCCGGGGTCTCGTATACGCCGCGGCTCTTCATGCCCACAAACCGGTTCTCCACCATGTCCACCCGCCCCACACCGTGCCGTCCACCCAGGCGGTTCAGCAGGCGCATGACCCCCAGCGGGGTCAGCTTCTTCCCGTTCACCGCCACACAATCGCCCCGCTCAAAATCGAGCGTCACATACTCGGCCTTGTCGGGCGCGTCCTCGGGGAGCACCGACAACGTGGTGAACTTGTCCCGATTCGAAGGATGCCCGGCGTCGAACCACGGATCCTCCAGGATCCCCGCCTCGTAGGAGATGTGCAGCAGGTTGCGATCCATGGAATACGGCTTTTTGGCACTCGCCTGCACTGGGACGCCTTTCGCTGCGCAATACTCGATCATCTCCTGGCGCCCCGGGAACTGCTTGCGGAACGCCTCGTCGCGCCAGGGCGCAATGATGTCCAACTCCGGCGCCAACGCCGCCGCCGTCAGCTCGAAGCGCACCTGATCGTTCCCCTTCCCCGTGGCCCCATGCGCAATCGCATCCGCCTTCTCGGCCTTCGCGATCTCAATCATGCGCTTCGCGATCAACGGCCGCGCAATGGAAGTCCCGAGGTAATACTGGCCCTCGTAAATCGCCCCCGCCCGGATCATCGGAAAGATGAAATCCTCCGCAAACTCGTCCTCCAGGTTGTCGATGTAGATCTTCGAGGCGCCGGTCTTCTTGGCCTTGCGATCCAGCCCCTTCAACTCCTCGTCCTGGCCGATGTTGGCGCAGAACGCGACCATCTCCGCCTGGTACGTCTCCTTGATCCACGAAAGGAGTACCGACGTGTCCAACCCACCCGAGTACGCGAGAACGATTTTCATGAATGCCTCAGTCTTGCGGCCCACCGCGGCCGAACCGGGAGTCAACGACAGCCGGGCCTCGCGGGAAAAGGAATTTCCTGACGACTCCGCCCCGCTTGCCGCCAACCCGTGCCAGTGCAACCCTCACGCGTCACACGGATGAAACCCGCGATTCCCCACCCACCCGCGGCTCGTCGCCTCGGGTTGTTTGCCCCCTCCCTCCTGTTCGCCGCCGCCGAAGTCTCCTGGACCCCGGCCACCGTGGCCTCCGGAATCCTCGCCATGGCGGTCTTCAGCGTCGCAGGCGTGGTCCTCGCCCTGCTGGGGTATAAAATCTTCGACCGCTTCACCACCGGCGACCTCCACCGCGAGATCATGGAGCACAAGAACGTCGCGGCGGCCATCCTGGCCGCGGCCGTCGTGCTGGGCATCTGTATCATCGTCGCCGCCGCCATGATCGGGTGACTCCATGCGCCGCAGCGCCTCCATCCACCTCGCCCTGATGACCACCGCCACCATGGCGGCCTGGACAGGTTGCGGCCGGTCCAGGCCGGCGGCGGACACCCAACCGATCACCGCCGAAAACACCTACACCAACAACCAGTACACCCCGGGCGTGGGCTACTACCACGCTCCCTTCCGCACCTGGTTCCCGGTGCCGTACAATCATTTCGACCCGTCGCGTGGCTATTTCCGCGGCGGACAATGGGGCCCCGCCGCGGAAGCACCCCCCGTCGCCGCTTCCAAACCCGACCCCGTCTCAGCTCAAGCCGCCGAAGCTCAACGTCGCGCCAACGCCCCCGCCGGCACGCCGCGCCGCTCGGGCTTCGGCTCCAGCTCGCGCCCCGTCTGGTCGTAGCCCGCCTCGCCGCGCCCTCGCCATGCGCCGACATTCCTGCGTCCCCAGGCCGGACTGGGTCTCCATCGTGGAAGGCCTCGGCCTCCTCCACCACTCCCACGATCAGGGGCCGTACTGGGACGAAAGCGCCTGCTACGAACTCTCCGCCCGCGAAGTCGACCTGCTCGAATCCGCGGCCAACGAGGTGTACGCGCGCTGTCTCGAAGCGGCTCAACGCGCCCTGGACCAACCCCACTGGGACACCCTGGGCATCCCCGCCGGCCTCGCCGATTGGATCCGCCAAAGCTGGGACCGGGATGACTTCAGCCTTTACGGCCGATTCGACTTCGCCTGGAACGGCACAGGGGCCCCCAAGCTGCTCGAATTCAACGCGGATACCCCCACCGCCCTGCTCGAAGCGTCGGTCATCCAATGGCAATGGCTGGAAACCACCCGCCGGGGAGCAGACCAGTTCAATTCCATCCACGAACGCCTCATCGAGGCCTGGCGAAAGAGCGGCGCTTTCGACGCCCACTTCTCCTGCCTGCGCGATCACCTCGAGGACCTCCAAACCACCCAATACCTGCAGGACACCGCTCACCAAGCCGGACTCGCCACCACGTTCCTGCCTCTGGACGACATCGGCTGGGACCCGCGTCGCCAGCGGTTCCTGGATCTCGAGAACAAAGCCATCGCCACCTGCTTCAAACTCTACCCGTGGGAGTGGCTCACCACCGAGGCCTTCGCCGAGTTCCTGCCCCACGCCCCCACCCGGTGGGTCGAGCCACCCTGGAAATGGCTGCTCTCCGGAAAAGGACTGCTGCCATTGCTCTGGGAGATGTTCCCCTCGCATCCCAATCTCCTCCCCGCGTTCGCTCACGATCGCCATGGCCTGCGCGATTTCGTTCGAAAACCACGCTGGGGCCGGGAAGGCGCAAACATCACTATCCACCGCGGCGGCCAGGTGACGGAGTCCAGCCCGGGAAATTATGCGGACCAGGGGTTCATCGACCAGGCCCTCGCGCCCATGGCTCGCTTTGGTGACGCGCACCCGGTGTTCGGGGTCTGGATCATCGACCACCAGGCTACAGGCCTGGGGATCCGGGAAGACACCTCGCCCATCACCACCAACCTCAGCCGGTTCGTGCCGCACTTCTTCCGCTAGCCCTGCGGCCGCTCAGCGGCCCGGACCAACTCCCTTTTTCCGCTCTTGGCCAAGGACCGGCTCCGGCAGAATCAGGCCCTTCTTCAACAGCTTTTGCAGCTTGGGCGTGATGACATAGCCACAGTAGGAGTTCCGAGTCTGGTTCTGGTTGTAGTAGTTCTGGTGGTAATCTTCGGCTGCGTAAAAAGCCTTCAACGCGACGATTTCCGTCGCGATCGGCTTCGGATGATCCTTCTGCGCGACCTTCCTCGAAGCCTCCGCCGCCACCCGCTGCGCGTCGGTCTCGAACAGGATGACGGACCGATACTGAGTGCCCACGTCCGCCCCTTGATAGGCCGTGCCCTTGGGATATTTCCTGCCCGCCTTAACCGTGTCTTCCTCCAGCACCGAGGTCGGATCATGCGCCGCCCAGAACACTTTCAGGAGGGTCTCGTACGAGATCACGGCCGGATCAAAGGTGATCTGGACGACTTCAGCGTGCCCCGTGGTCCCCTCGCACACGGCTTCATAGCTGGGATTCGGAACCGTGCCGCCGGCGTATCCGGAAACCACACGCGTCACACCTTTGAGGCGCTGAAACACGGCCTCGAGACACCAGAAACATCCCCCGCCAAAGGTCATGCGCTCCTCCCGCCCTCCCGCCGACGGCGCCCCGGGTGCCGGCTCGGCCGCACTCACAGCCCAGGTCATCGCCAGCCCAATCAGCAGCATCCATCGCTTGAACATGGGCGGAAGAGTAGGCCACGCCTGCCCTGCCGCAACCCTCCACGAAGCAGGCGGGTCAGGCACCGACCCTGCGGGAGCGGCCCAGGGACACCCGTCCCAGGTCGGACGCGATCCTGCCCCGCGGCAGATCCGATTGGCCCTGAGGGGAGATGCCCCGTTTCAGTTGCTTGCGTGACCGGGGCCCGTGGCGTAGCCTACGCGCACTGGGCATGGCTTCCTCGAAGATCAGTACCGCGGCGCATTTTGTGACCACGCGGACGCAGGCGCCGATCAAGGCCGCCGGCAACGGAGTGGCTTGGGTCCCGAACATGGACGTCTTCACGCACGAAGGAGGCGTGGTCATCAAAGCCGAGCTGGCGGGGATTCGTCGCGAAGACCTGACCCTCACGGTGGAGGGTGGCCGGCTCCGTATCCGTGGCATTCGCCGTGATACCCCGCGCGCCGAAGGCTCACGTTTCCTGATGATGGAGATCGAGTACGGCGCGTTCGAGGCCAGTGTGGAACTGCCGCACGGCCTCGACTTGGGCAGTGCCCGTGCCGTGTATCTCAACGGGTTCCTGCGCATCGAGTTCGCCCGCGCTGGAAGCATCGACGCCGGTCCCCAACGCATCGAAGTCGCCTGACCCAGCACCCTCCTCCCCCCGCCGAGGGACACCGCGCAGGTCGTTGAAAGCGCCGTTCACGGCTCTCTCCCAGCATGGGCGGCATCGATTCCGAATTCATTGGCCTCGTCCGCGAGGCCGGTCCTTCTCCCGGCGAAGAAGCCACCCCGGACAAGCTCCCGGACGCACTCCCCGTCCTAGGCCTTTCCGATATCGTCATCTTCCCGGGCAACATCTCGCCCCTCCTCGTCGATTCCGCCTCCAGCCTCAAGCTGGTGGATGACGTCGTCGCCGGCGATCGGCTCCTCTGCCTCGTCCTGCAGAAGCGCGAAGACATCGCCGATCCCGGCCCCGAGGACTTGTACGACGTGGGTTGCGTCGCGCGGGTGCAGAAGATGCTGAAGTACCCCGACAACACCGCGCGCATCCTCGTCGACGGCCTGCACCGCGTGCGCGTGGGGAAATTCACCACCCGCGAGCCTTACCTCCGCGCGGAGGTGGAGATCATCCCGGAAGCCGCTGACGACTCGATCAAGTCCCAGGCCATCATGCGCAACCTGCAGTCCCGCTTCCAGGAACTGCTCAAAGTCGCTCCCCCGGTCGGCGATCACATCAAACTCGCCTCCGCCACCGTCACCCATCCCGGACGCCTCGCGGACCTCATCGCCGGCGCGCTCAACCTGCAACTCCCGGAGAAGCAGCGACTGCTGGAAACCCCCACCGTCGCCGACCGCCTGCGCCTGCTGACGCCCCTGCTCGAACGCGAGATCGAACTCATCACGCTCGGCGCCAAAATCCAGGACGAGGTCACCTCCACCCTCACCAAAAGCCAGCGCGACTACTTCCTGCGCGAGCAAATCCGCGTCATCCGCCGTGAACTCGGCGAAACCGACCCCGCCCAGAGCGAGTGGAATACGCTCCGCGCGGAGATCGAGAAGGGGGAACTCCCCGACGAAATCCGCAGCGTCGCCCTGCGCGAACTCGAACGGCTCGCCTCCATCCCGCCCGCCGTGGCCGAGCACACGGTCCTCCGCAACTACCTCGACTGGCTGCTCCAGCTTCCCTGGAATCGCCTGACGCCGGACCAGGTCGACCTGGACGCCGCGGAAAAGCTTCTCGACCGCGAACATTACGGACTGCACCGCGTCAAGGACCGGCTCCTGGAGTTTCTCGCGGTGATGAAACTCAATCCCGGTTCCCGCGCCCCCATCCTCTGCCTCGTGGGCCCGCCGGGCGTGGGAAAGACCTCCCTGGGCCGCAGCCTCGCCGAAGCGCTCGGCCGCAAGTTCGCGCGCATCTCCCTGGGGGGCATGCGCGACGAGGCGGAGATTCGCGGGCACCGCCGCACCTACGTGGCCGCCATGCCCGGACGCATCCTCCAGGCCCTGCGCCGCGCCGGCAGCCGCAACCCAGTCATCCTCCTCGACGAACTCGACAAGCTCGGCAGCGATTATCGCGGCGACCCCGCCGCCGCACTCCTCGAGGTCCTCGATCCCGAGCAAAACCGCGCCTTCACCGATCATTACCTCGAAGTCCCCTTCGACCTGTCCCGCGCCTTATTCATCACCACGGCCAACTGGCTGGACCCCGTCCCGCCCGCACTGCGCGATCGCCTCGAGATCATCGAACTCCCCAGTTACACCCTGGATGAGAAGCTCCAGATCGCCCGCCGGCACCTCCTGCCCAAGCAACTGAAGGACCACGGCCTGCGCTCCCGGGACATCAAACTCACCGTGCCGGTCCTCCGCCGCATCGTGGCCGATTACACCCGCGAAGCAGGCGTTCGCCAACTCAACCGAGAGATCGCCGGCGTGCTTCGCAAAGCCGCGCGTCGCCTCGCCTCCGCTCCTGCCGCCAAGAAACGCGCCGCGTTCCAGGTCAGCCCGGAGTCCCTCCCCACGCTGCTTGGCCCACCCCGTTTCGTCGAAGCGGAGCGCTCCCCCATCAACCAACCCGGCATCGCCCTCGGCCTTGCCTGGACGCCCACCGGCGGGGAACTGCTCCACATCGAGGCCAGCCGCATGCCGGGCTCGGGCAAACTCACCCTGACGGGATCCCTGGGCGAGGTGATGAAGGAGAGCGCCCACGCGGCACTCAGCTTCATCCGCAGCGCTCCCGCGCCCATGGGCCTCACCGCGGGCGATCACGACCGGTTCGATCTCCACATCCACGTCCCGGCCGGCGCCACGCCCAAGGACGGTCCCAGCGCCGGTCTCGCCCTCTGTATCGCCCTCGCCTCCCTCGCCAGCGGACGCCCCGTCCGCACCGATACCGCCGTCACCGGTGAAATCAGCCTGCGTGGACGCGTGCTCCCGGTCGGCGGCATCAAAGAAAAAGTCCTCGCTGCCCTGCGCTCCGGCATCCGGCGAGTCATCCTGCCCGAAGCCAACCGGAAGGACCTGCCCGAGATCCCCCCCGAGGCGCTTGAACAAGTCCAAGCCCTCTTCGTCCATACCGTGGAGGAAGCCCTGCCCCTCGCCCTCCGCCCGAAGTGAACGCCATGCCTTTTCATCCCGCCCCGTCCGCGCCCATTCCCTGCACCCCGCGACTCCGCCTCTTGGTGGCTGCCTGCCTCGCCTGCGCCAGCCTCAGCCTTGGCCTCTCCCCCGCTTTCGGCGCAGATTCCCGTGACGCGGAACGCGGCCGGGCTCTGGCCCTCGCCGTGCGCAATCAGCGCCCCGCCGAAGCCGCCATCTCCACCGGCACTCTGCGCATCCGTGGCGAGGACGGCCGCCGGACCACCATCCCCATCGAGGTCCGCGTCTCCCTGGGCTCGAATTCGTGGTCCACGGTCTATCAGGCCAACTTCGCCGACGGCCGACGCGAAACCCTCACGGTAGTCAACCTCGCCGACGCCGCGCCCCATTTCATCCTGCACCGCTCCGCGGGCGACGGGAACATCGCCGAGTCGCGCCCGCAACGTCCGGACGAACTGTTCGTCCCCTTCGCCAGCACCGATTTCTGGTTCGCCGACCTGGGCATGGTCTTCCTGCACTGGCCGGAACAACGCTGGCTCGGACGCGAAACCCGCCGGACCCGCGCGTGCAACATGCTCGAAAGCCGGAATCCCTTCCCCCTGCCGGGCTCATACCAGCGGGTCGTCACCTGGATCGACGAGGAAACCGGCGGCATCGTCCGCGCGGAGGCCTACGACGACGCCAACCGGCTGCTCAAGGAATTCTCCCCGGGCAGCTTCGCCCGTGTCGGCGCGCGCTATGAACTGCGTGACATGGAAATCCGCCACGTCCCCTCCGACTCCCGCACCACGCTGCAGTTCGATATCGCCGACCCGGAGAAACTGGGCATGAAACACCTGCCCACCAGCAAGTAGTCGTCACCCTCGTCGGGCCGCGTGGAGGACATGCCCCACCCGCCGACGTCGGACGTCCAGCGTCCGACCACCGACCGGCCCGCCACGACATGGTGCGGTGCGTTGCGGCGTGGCGCCAAAAAGAAGAGGGCGCCGCACACGCGACGCCCTCCAAAACCAGGCGAATTCTGATTTGCTACAAACCGGCGGAACGAGGTTCAGGCCGGGATCAGTTCCTTCACCATCTCCCGTTCTTCCTTCAGCTCGTTGACCGTGGCGGTGATCTTGCCGCGGGAGAATTCGTTCACTGGGAGGCCCTGCACGATCTCCAGCTTCTTGCCGTCGCTGCGAATCGGGAAGGAGCAGATCAGCCCCTTGTCGATCCCGTAGCTAGTGCCATCGGAGGCCACGCACACGCTGGTCCAATCCCCGGCCGCGGTCGGAGTCACCACTGAACGCACGGTATCCACCACCGCGTTGGCCGCGCTCGCCGCCGAACTCGCGCCCCGCGCCTTGATGATTGCCGCGCCGCGCTGCTGCACCGTGGCAAGGAACTCGCCGTGCAGCCACTCATGGTGGCCGATCACTTCGGTCACCGGCTTGCCATGGATGCGCGCATTGTAAAAGTCCGGATACATGGTGGAGCTATGATTGCCCCACACCGCCAGGTTCGACACCGCGGTCACGTCCACCGACGCCTTCTTCGCCAGCTGCGTCTTGGCACGATTCTCATCCAGACGCGTCATCGCCAGCCACCGGTCCGCCGGAACGGCGCGCGCGTTGTTCATGGCGATCAGGCAGTTGGTGTTGCACGGGTTGCCCACCACCAGGATGCGCACGTCGCTCGCCGCGTTGCCCTGGATCGCGCGACCCTGGCCGGTGAAAATCTTGCCGTTGATGCCCAGCAGATCCTTGCGCTCCATCCCCTGCTTCCGCGGCACGGAGCCCACCAGCAGCGCCCAATTCACCCCTTTGAACCCCTCGTTCAAATCGGCCGTCGGAACGACTCCTTTCAGGAGAGGAAACGCGCAGTCATCCAGCTCCATCACGACCCCTTGCAGTGCGGGCAGCGCCGGCTCGATCTCGATCAGGTGCAAAATCACCGGCTGGTTCGGACCAAACATCGCCCCGGAAGCGATACGAAAGAGGAGGGAATACCCAATCTGGCCGGCAGCGCCGGTCACAGCGACTCGGAGAGGTGCGTTCATAAGAAAAGTTCCGTTCAAACGGATGAGCGAGGTTGCCTTATCCCGCCGCAAGCCTGCAAGCATCGCTCCCACTCATTAGCTCACCTCAGCTCACCATCGTTTGCCCTCCCGGACCTCCCGGTTCCCGCAGCCCCCGCCCAGATCCCCGCCCACGTCGGCGTTGGAACCAGCCTTGCCACCGCGCGTCGCGCCGAGAACCATCCGCCACCAGTCCGGGCCAGCACGCTGCCCGCATGAATCCCCCCCGGCACACCTCGTCCTTGTCCCTCCCCCACGCCGTCGCGGCCGCTTCGGTTCGCGCCGCCGTGTCTCTGGCGCTCAGACTGCTCGTCCCCATCGTCATCGTCGTCCCCCACACTCAGGCGGCGACTCCGGAATCCCTGGTGGTTCTCTCCCCGCACAACGAGGCGATCCGCGAGGAGTTCGAACGTGGGTTCTCCCGTTGGCACCTCGCCCGGCACGGAGCCGATGTCGACCTCGACTGGCGCGTGGTGGGCGGCTCCTCGGAATCACTGAAATTCGTGCAATCCGAGTACGCACGTAAACCAGACGGCATCGGGATCGACGTCTTCTTCGGAGGCGGGCAGGAGCCCTACTTCGAGCTGGCGGACAAGCACTGGGCCGTGCCGTGTGCGCTCCCCGATTCCGTCCTCAGCGGTATCCCCCAGGACGTGGTCGGCATTCCGTTGCGCGCAGAGGATCGGTCCTGGTTCGGCGCGGCCATCTCCAGTTTCGGGATCCTGCAGAACCTGCGGGTGCAGTCCCTCGCCCATCTGCCCAGGGCGCTCCGTTGGGAGGACCTCACGCGTCCGGAACTGGAGGGCTGGGTGGGGGCCGGCGACCCGCGCGGCAGCGGCACGATGCATGTGATGTTTGAGTCGTTCCTTCAGGCGCACGGTTGGGATCGCGGTTGGCGGATGCTCACCCAACTCGCCGGCAACACACGCCGCTTCGATCGTGTCTCCTCCACCACGGCCAAGGACGCCGCGGTCGGGGAAACCGCGTACGCGCTGGCGGTGGATTTCTATGCCTTCTCCCAAATCGCCGCGGCCGGGAAGGAACACCTCACCTTTGTGCTCCCGCAGGATTTCGCCGCCATCAACCCCGACGGCATCGCGCTGCTTCACGGCGCTCCTCACCGCGAGGTGGCCTGCCGCTTCCTTGAGTTCGTGCTCTCGGATGCCGGGCAACAGCTCTGGATGCTCCCGCGCGGGCACCCGGACGGTCCCTCCCGGCATTCCATCGAGCGAATGCCGGTCCGTCCCGCGCTCTACGAACGACACCGCGGGGTGAGCAACGTGGAGTTCTCGCCCTTCGACCTGCACGCCTCCTTCCGTTACGACGCGCGCCTCGCGCAACAGCGGCGCGGAGTTATCGCCACTCTCTCCGGCGCCCTCCTGGTCGATGTCCACGATGACCTCAAAACCGCCTGGAAGGCGGTGATCCGACGCGGACTCGACCCCGCCGACCTCGTCGAATTCGGCCGTCCCCCGCTTACCGAACAGGAGGCCCGCGCGCTGTCGGTGGACTCGTGGAAAAACCCGGCGGTGCGCAATGCGAAGCGGGCCGAGTGGCAGCGCTGGGCGCTGACCAAATATCAGGGCCTTGCACGCACCTCCGCCCCACCGATTCCACCCGCGGCCCGCCCGCCTTCCCCCACCCCCGCGCCATGAGGGTCCAAATCCAGCAGATCTCCAAAAGGTTCGGCACGACGCCGGTGCTCCAACGCGTGAGCTTCGACATCGAGTCGCACGAACTCTTTTTCCTCCTCGGCCCGTCCGGCTGTGGCAAGACGACGTTGCTCCGGCTCGTGGCCGGGTTCTACCAGCCCGACTCCGGTGAGTTGCGGTTCGGTGATCGGCTCATGAACGGAGTGGAACCACACCGGCGCAACACCGGCATGGTCTTCCAGAATTACGCCCTTTGGCCGCACCTCAGTGTCGCCGAGAATGTCGGCTACGGCCTCGACGTCCGTGGCGTCACCGCCGCGGAACGCGCCCAGCGCATCGACGAAGCCCTGCGCACCGTCCGCATGGAGACGTTGGCGCAACGCACCCCCAACCAGCTCTCCGGCGGACAACAGCAGCGGGTCGCGCTCGCGCGGGCCCTGGTGATCCGCCCCGACCTACTCCTCCTCGACGAACCCCTTTCCAATCTCGACGCCCGCCTGCGGCTCGAGATGCGTGACGAGATCCGGCGCATCCACCAGGAAACCCGCATCACCACGCTCTATGTGACGCATGACCAGAAGGAGGCCCTGTCCATGGCCGATCGCATGGCCGTGATGCGCGACGGTGTGGTCGAACAGATCGGATGTCCGCGAGACGTCTACCGCGCACCCGCCAACCGCTTCGTCGCTGACTTCATTGGCGAAGCCAACTGGCTGGACGCCACGGTGGTGGAGGCCAACGCGACGGCCACCGTCCTGCAGACGCCCGTGGGCCCGCTCATCGCCCCGCCCGCCTCCGCCCCCGTCGTTCCCGGACACCGCGTCCAAGTAGGGTTCCGTCCCGAGTCGGCACGCCTCACCGCAGCGCCCGAAAACACCTTCACCGGCACCCTCGAGTCCGTCACCTACCTGGGCGACTCCGAGCAGGTGGTGTTACGACTCCAAGATGGCTCGCGGATCAAGGCCGCGGAATCCGATCCGCTCCTCCCGCGAGTGCTGGAGAGTCAGGTGTCCCTCCACGTGCCGCGCCAGAGTCTCTTCGTCCTCCCCGCCTCCGCTCAGGACGCCGGTCCCACCGCGTAAAGCGTCTTGGCGGTGCGGATGAACAACTGACCGCGCGCCGCCGCGATGGAGGAACGCGTGTCACGATCCCCTTCGTCGCCCATCGCCACAGAGTGCAGGAGCTCGAAGCGATCCCCCGTCCCCGCCACGTAGACCTCCCCCGCGTGGTTGATCACGTAGATCTTGCCGTCCGCACCTGTGGGCGAAGCTTCGATCTTGGCGCGCCCAGGAAACTCTCCCTTCCACAGC